>SVTI01000049.1 GCA_015063855.1 Oscillospiraceae bacterium | reverse complement strand
AACAAGAAAGCAAAGGATATTGTAGGACTTGAGAATTCTACCTTACAGCTTACCATAGCATTCTTAACAGTAGCGATATTTGTGGGATTAAAGCAAGGCTACGCTATGCAGATCGAACCATCGAGTATAGTGCCAATTCTTATACTCGGTCTGCTGAATACGGGCATCGGATGCTATTTTTATTTTTCATCTATTGGAAAACTAAAAGTACAGACAGTGGCTATTTGCGGATATTTGGAGCCGTTTTCGGCGGTACTGTTTTCGGTCATTTTCTTGAACGAAACGATGTTGCCGTTACAGATTATAGGTGGTGTGCTGATTGTTGGGGGGGGCGATGTGCAACGAGCTTGTCAAAAGGAAATGATTTTCAACCGAACACCACAAAGCCCTCGACGGTGGTTTGACGACCACTGTCGAGGGCTTTGTGCTTTATTCATGCACCAGCGAAAATAAAGAAAGAACGAACCTTATCTTGGTAGACAAAAGTTCGTTCTTTCGTGGCCCGCCCTACAGGATTCGAACCTGCGACCAACGGAATCGGAATCCGGTACTCTATCCGGCTGAGCTAAGGGCGGATACTTTTGATATAATATCACAAAATAAGCTCTTTGTAAACCGATTTGACAAAAATAGTGAAAATAATTCTTTATCCCGCCTTGCTTTTGTACCATAGCTGCGCTATAATATCTTCAAGAGAGGTGTGTATATGAAAAAGGATTTTATCGACCTTACAACCGAATTTGAAAAGGAAAAAAGCATCACTTGGCAAAGTGAGCATCCCGATCCGCAGTTCAGACGGGAAAACTGGCTATCTCTCTGCGGTGAATGGTCTCTTTCTGTCATGAATAAGGGGGTCGAGGAGCTTGGCAATATCATTGTTCCCTTTCCTCCCGAATCAAGAATATCGGGTATAAAAAGACCACTTAAACCCAATGAACGATATATATATCAAAGAAGCTTCATACTGCCCGAAAGCTTCTACGGCAAACGTGTGATCCTTCATTTCGAAGCGGTGGATCAGATAGCAGAGGTCTATCTCAACGAAAAGCATATAGGCACTCATATCGGAGGATATACGCCATTCTCCTTCGATATTACCGACAGTATAAGTCAAAACAATCACTTAAAGGTCGTCGTCGCCGACAAGCTCGACAAGACCCTTCCCTACGGTAAGCAAAGAAAAAAACGAGGCGGAATGTGGTATACTCCGATCAGCGGTATATGGCAAGCAGTATGGCTCGAAGCTGTCCCCGATAACTATATAAGCCATCTCAGGCTCACATCTACTCTCTCCTCTGTAACCATTGAGACTCTCGGAGGAAACAGCACAAAGACCGTTATGATCGACGGTATAGGTGAGTACACCTACTCGGGCGATCGATTCACTCTTAATATTGAGTCTGCTAAGCTGTGGACCCCGGATGAGCCGAATCTTTATAATTTCACAATAACAGCGGGCGATGACAAGGTACACTCATATTTCGCACTCAGAACTATAGAGATCAAGGAAAAGAAGCTCTGCCTTAACACAGAGCCTATCTATTATCACGGTCTGCTGGATCAGGGATATTTTCCCGACGGTATTTATACACCTGCATCACCTGTCGCCTATATCAAGGATATAATGACGTCAAAGGAGCTGGGCTTCAATATGCTTCGCAAGCATATCAAGCTTGAACCTAAGCTGTTCTATTATTACTGTGACAAGCTTGGTATAACGGTCTTCCAGGATATGATCAATAACAGAAGCTATAGCTTCCTGCTCGACACGGCTCTGCCCACTATAGGTATTAAAAGAGGACTTTCACGACCCGCCACCAAAAGATGCAAAAAGCATTTTGAAACTACCTCAAGGGAGATCATAACCACCCTGTACAACCATCCCTCTGTAGTATATTACACGATATTCAACGAGGGTTGGGGACAGTATGAGCCGGACAGACTATACAGAGAGCTCAAGGCTCTTGATCCTACAAGAATATACGATACCACCTCAGGCTGGTTCTTCTCAAAGAAAAGTGATGTTCAGAGCGAGCATGTATACTTCAAGAAGGCAGATCTCAAGCCACATCCCACACGCCCTCTTGTACTCTCCGAGTTTGGCGGATATTCCTGCAAGATAAAGAAACACTCCTTCAATCTCTCAAAGACCTACGGATACCGTAAGATAGAAACACAAGCGGAATTCACATCTGCGCTTGACGCACTCTATCATGAGGAGATAATACCCTTGATAAAGAAGGGCTTGTGTGCCTCGGTGCTGACACAGATAAGTGACGTTGAGGACGAAACCAACGGTCTGATGACATACGACAGAAGAGTCATAAAACCTGACATTTCGGTAATGAAAAGAATATCTGAGGATATAAACAACACCTTCAAGCAAACAAACGAGTAGCAAAATGCTACTCGTTTTCGTTAATTTATCTGGCTACTGTCATTGAGTACAAGTGTACTGTAGAGGAAAAGTACATCTGCCGTTTCAAAGTTTAAATTCATCATATCCAGAGTTGCAACAACCCTGAAAGAAGGTAAAGCTCGAATATCTATAAGGATTGTCTTGGAATAACCCTGTGCAATCAACGGAATGACACTACTTCCAAAGGAATCACGAAAAACGTAAAGCACCTTATCATTATTCGCAGCAGGATTATCAATAGTCACTAATCCATTCATAGCTCCCGACAAGTACGCATCGTACGGACTGTTTCCTTTCGCTTTTTCCTCGTCATATACTACCGAGGGCATACCGTTTACGGTAACCGAATAGGAGTCGATAATTTCGTTATGAAGAACATTAATGCTTTCAGGGTCAGCGGGTAGGAGAGCTTGTTCATAATACTCTCCATAGAAGCGGTCTGTCAACGTCTTAACAGTGTACCCATCCCCCGGAACCGAAGCATCCATGGACTCTGCGATATGTTGTGCAGCCTCAACGATTTCCTCCTGCTTCCAATGGTGGTCGGTTACATAAAAATCATCAGCCGAGAGCTTGTCATAAATATCTATCATCTCGGCGTAGGGCATTTCTTCACCAAGCTGAGCTAACAGCTCATTCTTGTTGATTTTCATATTACCTATGAGATCATTCTTATCGGGGATAACCGACATGTAGACGTTCATGTCCTTCCCTTTTATGAAGTTGTCAAAAATATAGTTGAACTTTTCTGTTGCACGGGTGACAGACTCGTTATCAAGAGGATATGTTATCTTTGCGATAACTCCATCCTTCTTATAGAAACCGTTATTGTCACCAAGGTTGAGTATATACTCGGAGTTGATAGCCTTAAGCTTACGAAACTCCTGCCTGAATGGGAACTGATCGAGTGCATAGGACTCAAATCCGCCCATGAACTCGCCGCTCTTTACAGTGGCAAGGCTAAACTCCGGCATCTGTGCCAATTCACGGTTCTCCGCCTCCGACTTCTCCTTATCGGCAGAAAAGAGGCAAAGCGCGCACATTACAACAAGAAAGAGCGCAAATATACTGCATTTAATAATATTAATTACCTTACACATACCTGCCTCCTAAAATCTGAAATAAAGGAAGGGGCTGAAGGAGCCGTCAACCAGATGCGCTGTTACAGCCAGAAGAAGCGCCAGTAACACTACAGGCTCTGCCACAGAGAATATCCCCTTGACAACTCCGTTGCCGCAGAGCTTATTATATACGATCTTCGGAATAGGTGTAGCACCTATGATTGCAATAATAAACACGAAAGCATAGCTGCCGAGATAATAGAGTGATGCGGTAGATACAGCAGGTATACCACCGTAACCGAAGAGCGAAAGAATATCTACACCTGCACCCTTAAGATCGACAGCATTAAAAAGTACAAAGCTTATCATAACAAGGAATAGAACGTATACATGGGAGAATATTCTGCCGCCAATGCTTCCCTTTTCTCCTCTTTGCTTTTGCTTTGTAAGGAAGGGCTTCTCAATGAGAAGAAGCAGAGCAAACATAAGTCCCCAGAGGATAAAATTCCATGCCGCACCGTGCCAGAAGCCCGTTGCCATCCATACCACAAGAATATTAAATATCCAGCGAAGGAGCTTTACTCTGTTACCGCCTAAAGGAATATAGAGATAGTCTCGGAACCATGTACCAAGGGTCATGTGCCATCTTCTCCAGAACTCTGTAATACTCTTTGATATATAAGGATAATTGAAGTTCTCGGGGAAATTAAAGCCAAAGGCTCTTCCCATACCGATAGCCATATCCGAATAGCCCGAGAAGTCAAAGTAGATCTGCAGGGAGAATGCCACGGCATACATCCAATAGAAGAGTACAGATTTCTCATCAGATGCTCTGAACTTATCACACAGAGAAGCCATAGTATCCGCTATAAGCACCTTCTTTGACAGACCCATAACGAATCGCGTTATACCGTAGGAGATATTCTCGAAGCTATGCTTACGCTTATTAAGCTCCCCTACTATATCCGAATATCTGACGATAGGACCTGCGATAAGCTGCGGGAACATTGTAATATACATTCCGAGGGTGAGAGGATTGCGCTGAACTTCAACATCACGACGGTATACATCTATAACATAGCTCATGGTCTGGAAGGTATAGAAGCTGATACCTACAGGAAGTGCAATTTTAAGAAGAGGTATACTTAGTCCTGTTACCGTATTGAAATTATCAATGAAGAAGTCAGCATACTTAAAGTACGCAAGAACTCCTAAGCTGAAAACAACACTGAATATCAGCGTTATTCTTCTGCACAGCGCAGATTCACTTCTGCCGATGACAAGACCGCACAGGTAGTCAACCAATATAGTTGCAACCATAAGGAAGAGATACATCGGCTCACCCCAGCCGTAAAAGAAAAGACTGCTTACGAGAAGCACACCGTTCTTTATGGCAATAGTGGGAGATACAAAATACAGAATCAGCACAATGGGAAGAAAATAATATAAAAAGGTTATGCTTGAAAATACCATATTATCCTCGTTTTGTAATAATGGGCGGAATCACTTCCGCCCACAATATCAGTCTGCAAATAATAATTACTCAACAACAATACCGTTAACAACCACGTTGTAGGTAGAATAACTGTCAGCAAACTTTGAATCAAAGTTATCAACAACATCACCAAGACCGAACATCACAACAACGTAGTCATCGTTGATTGTAGCAATGCTCATCTTCTCGGGGAAACCGCACATCCACTGTGCGCTCTTAAGTGAAGCCTCCATATCGGTGATAAAGCCCTCTACATCTGCTGCATCAGTGAAATGAAGAACTGCGCCGGAGAAGTTGTTTGTAAGCATACCGTGGAAAAGGGTTGCAGCATCATCGATCTTACCTGCATAAGCTTCGGGGAAATATAACATTCCGAGTGTATCAACATCATCTGCAGCAATCGCGCCGGGTGCATCCATTACATTCTCAGCCGCACTACCACCCCAAACGAAGAACTTTTCGTCATCGCCATGAGCAGCCCATGCTGTTTCAAAAGCCTCAAGAGCGGATCCAACCTCGTCTTTTTCTATCTCGGGATCAGCCTTTTCATCTGTTTCCTTAGCTTCTGTTTCTGCAACTGTAGTATCATCAGCCTTGGTTTCATCTTTCTTTTCACCGCAAGAAGCGAATGTAGCAAGCATTAATGCTGCCATAAGTATAGCAAATAATTTTTTCATGTTTTTAACTCCTTAATCAAGTTTTTTCTATTGAATTATAACATATACAAATTAAACATACAATAGGTTCGACACATTGTTTTCAAACTGTACTTAGTTTATAAATAATTAGATTCACTAAACAATATAAGCAGGGTTATAATTCCCTGCTTATACATAAATTATTCCTTGATCTTAATCGAGTATCTGCCAATCTAAAGTGGAATTATATCTAAACAATGTCGGGAATCAATCGACCGATTATGTAATTTATCACACTAACAAAAACAGAGGATTTTTCAAAAAATCCCCTGTTTAAATATTAAAATACATATTTATATAATACGGTATATCCGTTATTAAACACAACTGCCACACTTACCGGCCCCTCTTTGGAAAATTCAAGAGTATATTCATTAAGATCCTTTAATCTTCCCTTTCCGGTGTATGAAACGTTGCCCTCTGCACGTTTTATTTGAGCTACGCTATTATATTCGCCGTAGGCATAGCGAATAACCTTCACATCATCAATACCACTTACATTGAGCTTTGCACCGTTTCCGGCAAACACAACCTCAGGTAATATGACTTCAAAGGTTATAAAGCTGTATTCACGGGTAGCATCCTCATATCTTACACATAGTGTATATCTTCCGGATTTATTGATGAGATAAGAATAATCATGGGTTTCACCTATCTTCTTATTCGTTACTTGCACAAGAAGATTGTCCTTAACCGCCCTGTAGCTATCCTGCTCACCGTATGCAATAAAGAAATCCTTAACACCGTAGAGATTGTGTACAGTAACATTATTAGTCGCAACCGAAACACTTTGAACCATTACAGAGAGATCAGCAATATAGATATATTCGCTGCCATCGGTAAGCTTTATCCAGAAGGAATAATAACCGCCCTTGGGCATTTCAAGCTTTGCTGTACCGTCATTGATATAAGCTGAAACACTGCGCTGATTTAAGGTTACGCAATCGGAAGCGTTCTTTATCTCTGCCGACGAGTTATACTGACCGTACGCATAACGGATATACTTGATGTAATCTGCACTTGTAACTGATACAGTATAATTATCTGCATCAAGTACAGGAATATCAATTTTCACTATAGTCTGAATTTCAGTAACACCGCAAAGCTCACAAACCCTTGTTTTTTCGCCTTCGGAATAAACTGTAGGCTCGACAGTAACTTTCCATTCGCCGCTATGCTCGCTTGACACGGGAATGTCCTCATAAGTATAGTTAAGACAGCCCTTACAAATACAGATCATCACACCTTCACTTATACAAGTAGGCGGCTCGATAATCTCCTTTTTATAATCATGGGGAAGCTTTGTATTACTTGCGGTAATGGTTTTAATATTACCGCAGCCAAAATCACAGTATGCGGTTTTCGTACCGTTTTTCAAGCAGGTAGCATCCTCATTATATACATAATTTGAATATCTGTGTGCGGCACTTCCCTCCTCGGGTATTGTATCAGTGGTTCCGCACCCGTATGTACATTTTGCAGTTCTTGTACCGTCGGCATAGCATGTAGCATCCTCATTATATATATAGGTTCCGAACTTATGATCCACTTTGGGAATAATCTCGGTATAATAAGCGCGGCATATATCGCATATATTAACACCTAAGCCATCTCGTTGGCAGGTTGCAGAACGTACAATATCAAGGTAATAATCATGGATCTTTGAATCCGGCTCTGTTATCGTATCGGTTTTACCGCAACCGAGATCACAGTATGCGGTCATTGTGCCGTCCTCATAACAGTTACCGTCATTATTGCTTATGTAGTTAGTGAATACACATTTAGTATGAATATAGGAAACGGGAATAGAATTAGCCAATGCATAGGCTTCGGCAACAGAGTTTTTATTACATTTTATCTTCAATACATCACATTGATAAAATACATTATTACCAATATACTCTACAGATTCAGGTATTGTAAGTTCTGTAAGCGCATAACAATAAGAGAATGCATAATCCGCAATAAGCCTTGTTTTATCATTTATAACATATTCATTCGGTACTGAATCTTGTGTTTTTATAATACAGTTATCTATATATAAAACACCATCCACCCAATTTTCCGCATCGTCATATAGTGCTGTACCGTTAAACACATTAGTACCAATAGAAATAACACTATCCGGTATAGTAACACTTGTTAAGTAAAAGCAACCTTTAAAGGCAGAAGCTGCGATAGATTTAGTTCCCTGTTTTATATTGTAAATTCCTGTAATAGTTGTCTTGGCTTTAATAAGATGATTACCAACATATAAAACATCGTTTATCCAATTAGAAGAATTACAATAATATCCGCTTCCGTCAAATACATCAATACCTATATTTTTCACAGAATCCGGAAGTACTATATTACTTAATGAACTACATCCGTTGAACGCATGAGACTCTATAGTTATTACTTGATCCGGAACATTAATTTTAGATAATGAATAGCAATTTTCAAATGAATAACTCCTGATTTCCTTAACATTATTACCTACAGTAACGCTTTTCAACTTTGAACATCCGTAAAAAAGATTGTAAGATATAGCTTCCAAATTGATAGGAAGAATTACATCCGTAAGGCTCGTACAATTATAAAAAGCAGAACCATCTATCTCTCTTATGCTATCAGGCATAAATATTTCCGACAATGCGGTACACCCCTTAAAGGCTCTTTCACCAATCTTGGTTATATCTTCGGGTAGAGTCACACTCTTAATATTTTCGCAATTATTAAAAGCTCCGTAAAGAATATTACTGTCCGTTACAGTTACATTTACAAGTGTAGAAGGTATATAATATGTTGTGGTGGATATTGAATGTGAGCTTGAACCCGGATAAGACTGGGAAGTAGCTACACCTCCGTTGTAAGAGGAAGTACCAAATATATAACCGAACGGATATTGATAGCTATCGTTTTCTGTTTTTCTACTTTCTCCAACAAACGGAATTGTAATACTCTCAAGGTTGCTGCAACCACGGAAAACGTTCGTAGCTATATTTGTTACAGTATCAGGAATAACTACGTTCTTTATTGGTGTATAGGCAAACGCATACTCTCTCAATTGCATTTCAGCATCTGCTATGTAAATGTTAGATAGGTTTGTACAATAGCAAAATGCACTCTTACCTATAGTTGTAATAGTTGAAGGAATACTTACACTTTTTAAAGAGGTACAGTTGTAAAAAGCAAAAGAATTTATATATGTTGTTATATCCGGTAAAGATATATCCTTGACTAAATTACCATTCAAATATAAATTTTTTGCATAATATAAAGGATTTGAATAGGCATCATAGAAATTCAACATACACCATGCCGCAATGTCGGTAATATTAACCTTTGTTAAACCGGTACACTTATTAAAAGCTTTTTCATCTATATTTTCAACTTTATCGTGAACTGTTATACTTTTTAAACTTGTACATCCTTCAAAAGCATAAGCAGAAATTGAGGTTACGCTTTCAGGAATAACAAGATTTTGAATCAATTGACCATTAAGATATAGTTTCTTCGTTAAGTTCAGCGGATTACCATAGTTAATATAATCACCATCTATATAACTGGCAGAAAAATTTATATTACACCACGTTTCCAAGCTTCTGATATTAATTTTATCCAAAGCATTACATTTATAAAATGCTTGCCCGTAAATCTTATTCACACCAATTCCAATATTAATTTCCTTCAAAGAAGAACAATAATCAAAAGCTCCGGCTCCGATAATTGTAACGCTATCCGCAATATCAATGATTTCTATAGCAGAACATTCATGGAACGCATTAATACCTATACTTGTTACACCCTCTTTGATTATTACTTTCTTAATGGAAGCACGATAATCATACCATCCGGCAGGATAATAGGTGGAGTATTTATCCCAATAATTATAATCAAAACCGCTCATACTACCGGTACCGTAAATAGTCAAAGTCCCAACATCATCAAGAATCCATTGTACATTAGCACCGCATTTTCCTGAAGCTGTGGCTATTTCACCTGTAACGGTATTGCTTTCCCTTACGGGGTTCTCGATTGAAACCGACTCTTCTTCGATAACAATCGGTTCTTGGTCAATTGTTTGCGCTTCTTCATTGTTCACTTCTTCGCTGGCTTCAATTTTCTCCGTTGTTGGCTTTTCCAACTCCTCTGCCAAAGAAACAAAGGAAGATACCGAAAATCCGGATAAAAGCATTATAAATGCAAGTGCAAATGATAAGAAATTTTTCATGATTACCTCCTGATAATACTGCGTATAGTTTTATTATAGCATATATTTCATGTGTTGTAAACGGTCTATATATTCGTATTTGGGTATATTTATGGATTATAATGATAAATTGCAGTTTGAAGGACTTTGCCTTTCACCCATCCTCTTCGAGTGTGGATGTTTGCGGTAACCGTAATTTCAATGCCCGAAGTGGAGTAAGTAATAAATTGTAATTTATCGTTCATCATACCGAACATCAACGCTTTGAATACAGAACAAAAAAACAGAGGACCTTATAAAAGATCCTCTGCATTTGAATTTATTCTGTAATTTTAATCGCGTATCTGCCGCAGGGGGCTACGTTACCGTTTACATAGAAGTCCATGATATCTCCATCCGCCTGCGCGTTATCAGACCACTTGAAGGAGAAGTTCATCTTATCCATATCAAGAGCAGATCTTGCAATCTTGAGCGTGAGGGTGTCGCCGCACACGTTAAGCTCAACGTCTGCTACATTCTCAAAGCTCCAGCCGCCCATAGATTTTTTAACCTTACCCTCGAAGCAGTCAACATAGTAATTGAAGCTCTCCCAATTGGGCTTGGAATCGTCTGTTGCAATGAAGAGACGCATCCAGTTATCGCCCTCGGGCTTGGTTATATCAGCCATACACTTAGCATAAAAATAGATATTTTCGCTATCATAAGCAACCTTTGCGGTGGCAATATTATTTCTTGCGGTATAGTTGGTATAATGAGTTGTTGCCCAACCGTCATTATCACGCTTAGGTGCGGTATTGAGGTAGAGATTTATTGCGGGAACATCATCCCAGGATGCTATATCTTTGATATCGACAGTCTTCTGCGCCACGTTGGTCTTGGGCTTACTCATACCTTTAAAGCGTCTGATATTAGCCGCCATCTGATAGTAATAGTAGTCCTTTAAATCACCCTTGGTAGGCTCAACGTCACGGGAATACATATCGTTATACTGATCGGGGAATGCGTTGGGAGAATCCTGCCATACGGGATGTCTGCCTGCAACCCATTCGTTATAGCCTGTGATAAAGATAACATCGGGATCGGACTCGATTGCATAATCCCACTGCTCCTGGAAGTTAAGACCGTAATAATGGTCGTTCTCGATACCTGCCTTTGCGGTGAAGTCCTCCCCTGCTCTCTTATATGTATAAGAGAAGTTCTCATCGGTGGTATGACTTCTGCCATATACACCGCCACGGATATCGTTCATGGGAACAAGACCGTGAACACTTGCATTGTGGGCAACACCAACTGTCATCTGCTCAAAACTGCCGTCCTCACGGGGAGCATACTTCGCCTGAGGATTGATGGAGAGCCAACCCCAACTGTCGGGTGTGGGAGACTCCTTGGTGAAATAAAGGGGATCATTTCTTCTGAAGGTAAAGAAATCGAGAATCTCGTTGTCCAGTCTTCTGCCTGTTTTGAATATATCGTCAAAGCCGATAACAAGAGGCTTGCCGTCATAATAATACCAGAGATCCTTATATCTGCCTCTACGGTAGATATCGGTATAGATCTTACGGAGCATTGCATGGCTTGAACGGAAGGGTGCAAAGTTAAGCATAAATGCCACCTGAGGTGTCTTGATACCGTCCATTCTTGCCTCGTGGAACACCTCAAGAAGTGTTTCATAGCCGAGCTTCCATGTATATGTACCGTTGGTACAGTCGAACACGATGAAGTCTACACCCGCATCAGCCAAAAGCTCTGCCTGACGGCGAAGAACATATCTGTCGGTAGAGGTATAGTAGCCGTAGATAGGCTCATTCCAGAAGTAAGCCTCCGCCTGATTGTCCGCCCAAATAGGATGATCATAATCGTTTTTTGCATCGGGATGTGCTTCAATTATACGGTGTGTATTGCAGGGCTTGGAAAGCTCGTAATGATAGTGCCAGTCCCAATAGAAGAGACCGACAGACTTACCCTTTCTCTTTTCGCCAACCTCGTTATAGTCGGGAAGCTTTCTGCCAAGACCGTCTATAGCTGTGAAGTTCTCGTTATCAACATTCATTGCATTAATGGGATGGCTCATAGAAAGCATCTGCTTGGGCATGGGGCGAACTACCTTTGCCGCCTCAACATCCATAGAAATCTCACCGAAATAATCCTCCGCCTCTTCAGTAAAACGGATATAACCCTCCATACTGCCGTCTGCGGGAGCACCGTTGATATAGAGAAGCGCACCTGCGTAAGAATCGATAAGACCGCAGAAGCCGACACCACGGGTACCGTCATGGGCAACGAGAAGATACTCGCCTGCAGGCATTTCATCAAAATCAAAAGGCATTGTAGTTCCGTTTGCAAGGTCACATATGGTGGTTGCAAGAGCCTCGCCTGCTGTCGTTTCACTATACGTAGCATTCCATTTGTAAAGGGAAAGATTGATTATACCGTCATGAGCGCTCATACGTGGACAGATATAGTTAAAGCCATTAAAGGGTACCAAAGCATTGAACTGGATTGCATACTGCTCTCCCTTTTCTATAAGAGAGGCGTAATGTTCACTTGTATCTTCAAAGGTAGGAATGTAGCTCATAATGTTCTCCTTATCCGTGGATATTAAATATTCTGGCAGCGCCCTGATAGGTTGCACCTAATGTATACTGAATTGTATCGTTATTGGGGCTTACATCATCAACGTGATCCATGTGGATGTGTCCGGCAACAATTGCCTTAACGGGACTTTCTGCAGACATAAGATATTCTATAAATCTTTGGGTAGTAAAATCAGGATTGAGATTGGCGGCACCCAGGCATATATCTCTGCCCCACATAGCAGTAACGTCCTCTACCATAGTAGGAACACTGATCGGCACATGGAGAAGAAGGATAACGGGAATATTGTTTCTCTCATAATATGTAAAGGCAGACAGAGCTCCTGTGGGGATCTGATCGTTGCTGTTATCTATAGCAATTACAGCAAAACCGTCATAATCATATACAGCAAGCTTATCCTCCCAATAAATCTCATATTCCTCGCCGTCCTCAACTATAACCTTATCAAAGATCTGCTGGAATTTGCCAATACTGTCCACTCTCTGAGCCTGACTCTGATAATCCTTTGAGAAGGTCCAGTCATGATTACCCAAAACAAAGGTAGAGTCAACAGAAGAGCCTTTAACCAAGGAATCAAGATATGCCATATTGCCGTTACTGGGTGCATCAATTATATCACCTGTAAGCCAAATGCTTTCACAGCCCTCTGCTTCGGCATACTTATAAGCGTTTGCTAAACGGTCTTCCTTCTTAACACCGTCGGTGATCTGAGCATCAAAGGCCTCGCCTCTCGCATTCTGATCGGCTATTGCTTCCGGAGTATCTGTTTCATCGGTAAGAGTAAGATGTGAATCGCTTACATGAAGGAATTTATAGCTTCCGGTAAGACCCTCTATCTTAATATCAACAACTGCATCGTCCAGCATAAATTCGTTGCCTTCCTTTTTGTTTTCTTCGTAATATTTATCGAAATTCATCATAAGCTGTGCCGCTTCGGATCTGGTAGCTGTACCCTTGGGGTTAAACTTATTGTCACCGACACCCTTAACAACACCGATAGAACGTACGGCATATACTGCATCTCTCGCCCACAAGGAAACATCAGCATCATCGGAAAAAAGCTCGTTATCAACCGATTCAACGACTATACCCTTAAAATCAAGATATCGGTAAATCAATGTACAAAGCTGCTCTCGGCTTATCTTGGCATTAGGTGAAAACTTAGTCGCGCTCGTACCGGAAACAATCTCATTATTCTTGGCCCACGCCATAGCATGATAGTACCAGGAATCTGTGTCAACATCAGTAAAGCCGTCATATTCTTCACCCGAAACGTCAACACCCTCATAGTTTGCAAGAACCTTTACAAATTCTGCACGGGAGATGGTACGCAAAGGAGAAAATCCACCGTTGCCGGTTCCGTTGAAGATCCCTTTTTCAGTACAATAGGATACGGCCTCATAATACCAAGCCTTCTCAGGAACATCATTGAAATCCGCCGCTGTTACCGATGTACAGAGCAGGATCGAGGTAATGCACAGTAAAAGTGCTATAAATCTTTTTTTCATAGTGAAAAGATCCTTTCGTTATAATAAATATATTATACTTTATTTTTTTATAAATAGCAATAGAAAATAAAAAATCCGCCGAAAATCGACGGA
This sequence comes from Oscillospiraceae bacterium, assembly GCA_015063855.1. Taxonomy (GTDB): domain Bacteria; phylum Bacillota; class Clostridia; order Oscillospirales; family CAG-272; genus RGIG7300. The sequence continues at coordinate 6,188 of SVTI01000049.1, read as the reverse complement.
TATTTTGTATTAATAATACGAATTTCGGCTTATTTCTCTAATAGAAATATCCTTTACACGCTCAGCATCAAGTAAAACGTCCTTGATAAGCTTGTCAAACTTATCGGTTCTTTTCTTATTAGCCACCCTGTCCGAAAAGGAGTCAAGACCGGCAATCTCATCCTCCGTAAGCGAGGTATATGCGGGAAGCTCGTATTTTTTGACGATCATGGTAATAAGATCATCGGTAAGAACGTCATAATCACCTACCTCCAGCTCACGGGATGCCTTGATGATATCCGAGCCGTAAAGAGCCGAATCTCCCGCACTCACAAGAATACCATTCGGAGATAAGCTGTAATCTACCTCGGAATACTTGGCGATACAATCTTCAAAATCTGTACCACCGTCAAGCTCAGAGGTTATTTCATCGATAAGAAGAAGCTTCTCTTCCTTTTCTTGGTCGGTTAAAGCAATCTTCTCTATCTCACCGTTCTCGTCATAAACAAATTCGCCGTTCTCATCCCTTTCGGGAGTATAATTACTGAACACAGTAATGAGCTTAAGACAGTTATAATTATCGTTATAATATTCTGCCATTTCCTTTTCGGTCGGAAGCTCTCTGCCGTTGCTGCCGTAGAGATAATCACATACCATGTCATACTTCTTATTAATAATATAGACCTCGCGCAGCATATCGATATTCATACCGAATTTTTCGCCAAGCTCCTCATTCATCTCTTTACGGCTGCCCACGTTCTCGATCTTATCATTAATATCATCATCGATAGCCTTCACCTTTGCCGCATCAAGATCAAGTCCGTATTCATCAAAGAGAGATAGTGCAACCGTACGCATCATGACCTCATTTTCGACAAGACCAACTATATACTCCTCGTAGGTAGTATCATCATCTATCAGTGAATCCCAAAACTCATCCTCATCGACACCGTTATTATAGGTAGTGAGAAAATGATACTTATACTTTGAGAGCCAATAAGTGTAGAGAGAGTCAGTAACGTAATAATCACCGTAGCTTGCTAATACGTCCTCCGGCTTTTTCTCCTTTTTTTTGCAGGAAAAAAGCGGTATGCACAAGCAGAATGCCAAAAGGATCAATACAAGCTTTTTAAGATTGTTTTTCATTTTCCTTCTCCTGTGAATTTTTGTATTGCAGATATTTGGAAAGAATACCTATAGTCTTTGACAGAGGCTTTTTCTCACCCTGCAAGCGGTAGGTTGCATAGGGTCTTGAGGAAAGGTTAAGAAGTATCTTACCCTTGTTATCTGCCGCAAGATCTGTCCACACCCTTACGTCTATATTATCCGAATAGAAGAGCATCGACTGTCCGCTCATTACTATTTTTGAGAGTCCGCAGGATCTGCCGAGTGCCCTGATGTAGGATACGCGAAGCAGATTGTCACAGAACTCGGGAATATCTCCGTAACGATCAAGAAGCTCATCCGTTATATCCCAGAAATCATCCTCATTTTCAATAGACGCAATCTTCTTATATGCCTCAATACGCTGTGCGGAGGATGTAATATATGCTTCAGGAATATAAGCATTAACCTTGATATCTACAGTACACTCAGGCTTTTCGGGTATAAGCTCACCTTTTTCCTCAAGAATGGCATTATTGAGTATTTTGATATACAGATCATATCCGACACTTTCAATATTACCGTGCTGCTCCGAGCCGAGAAGATTACCGGCACCTCTTATTTCAAGGTCACGAAGGGCTATTTTAAAGCCTGAACCAAACTCAGTATAATCCCGTACTGCTGAAAGACGCTTTTCGGATATTTCGGAAAGCACCTTGCCTCGGGGATAGGTGAAATATGCATAGGCACGTCTGTTGCTTCTTCCGATACGTCCCCTTATCTGATGAAGCTGAGACAGACCCATCTTATCCGAATTTTCTATAATAAGGGTATTGGCATTCGGGATATCAACACCCGTTTCGATGATCGTGGTACTGACAAGTATATCTACCTCGCCCGTCACCATCTGTTCCCATATGGCACTCATGTCATCCTTATCCATCTGACCGTGAGCCACGGCAACCTTGGCATCAGGCGCCATAGAAGACACACGGGCAGCAATATTATTGATATTCTCAACTCTATTATAAAGATAGAAGACCTGCCCGCCTCGTCTCAGCTCCTTATTTATAGCCTCGGCGATAATGGTATCGTCATATTCAAGAACGTAGCTCTGAACAGGCATTCTTTCGTTTGGGGCTTCCTCCAATACGGACATATCGCGTATACCGCTCATCGCCATATTAAGAGTTCTCGGTATGGGAGTTGCGGTAAGAGTGAGAACATCGACATTCTTGGCTATCTGCTTTAATTTCTCCTTCTGTGCAACGCCAAAGCGCTGTTCCTCATCAACTATAACAAGCCCGAGATCCTTGAAAACAACATCCTTTGATATCATACGGTGGGTACCTACTATAATATCAACCTCACCGCGGCGGAGTTTTCGTACAGTCTCTGCCTGCTGCTTTGGTGTACGGAAACGAGAAAGCATATCCACCTTAATGGGAAATCCTCTCATACGTGAGGAAATAGTCTGATAGTGCTGCATTGCAAGAATGGTGGTGGGAACGAGGACCGCTACCTGCTTAGAGTTGTTGACGGCCTTGAATGCGGCACGCATTGCCACCTCGGTCTTACCGAAGCCGACATCACCGCAAAGAAGTCTGTCCATAGGACATTCATTCTCCATATCACGCTTGATCTCCTCTGCAGCTATAAGCTGACCGTCAGTTTCTTCGTATTCAAATTCATCCTCAAACTGTCTCTGAAAGTCATCGTCCTCGGAGAAGGCATATCCCTTCTGCTTCAATCTCTGTGCATAGAGCTGTATAAGCTCCTTTGCCATATCGGTAGCAGCCTTTTTAGCCTTCGCCTTCGCCTTGATCCAGTCATTTCCACCCATCTTGGACAGCTTAACTGTACCGTCATCTGCGCCCGCACCGATATATTTAGCTATCGAATCGAGCTGGTCACAGGGCAGATAGAGCATATCCTTGCCCTGATACTTGATCTTAACGAAATCACGGCGCACACCCTCAACAGTAAGGCTCTGAAGTCCTAAATACTGACCGATACCGTGATTCTCATGTACCACAAAATCACCGACGTTAAGATCGGCATAGGACATGATGCTCTCGCGTCCGTCCTTCTTTTTATGCTTTTTCTTCGCCTTCTGAAGCTTTGTCTTTGCCCTATCAAATCCGCGAAGGGTGGTTAGCGTAACGAATTTAGCACCTGAAAGCTCAAACCCGGGAAGATTCTCGTTACATATAACGAGGGGCTTACCGTATTCGGGGTCTGTCTCGGTCAGCGCCGTAATATTATTTTCATCAAGAGCAGAAACTATCTGTTTGATCTCCGCCTTGTTCTCACAGGTAATTATAACTCTGTAATCACCACGGAGATAGGATAGGAGATCTTCAAAAAGAAGATCGTATTTGTCAAAATACGAGGAGGTCTGCTTGGTGATAAAGTTGAATATTCCCGAGCGCTTACCACCACCCGAGGATGTAAGGAAGTTATCACAGAGGATACCTCCGCTGGTAGAAAGCTTGACCTCAAAATCCTGCTTCCACTTACCGTAATCGCATATCTTCTTATCCACACCGCTTGCCAATAGTTCGGTTACGGTGGCATTCAATTGCCAGTCATATGCCTCAAGGCGTTTTGCGGTGGCATTTTCTTCAATTAAGATATAGGGTATATTGATACCAAGATAGTCAAGCAACGTTTCCCTCTCGGGATATATAACGCTTATATATTTATCTGCAAAGTGAAGCTCCTTGGTTCCTCTTATAACCTCAAGCTCCTCGGCAAACACTTCCTTCTTTGAAAAATCATTCTGCTTTTTAGCCTGGGCTTCGATAAGCGTCTCAAGCTTTTTTCGCGCTTCTTCCGTTACAACGATCTCTCTTGATGGTGTTAATTCCACTATGTCAACGGGTTCACCTCTGCGCTGTGTCATTATATCAAAGGCGGTTATGGTATCTATCTCGTCTCCGAAGAACTCCATGCGAACCGGGGACTCCATATCTGTGGAGAATATGTCGAGAATACCGCCTCGAACCGAAAATTGACCCTTACTCTCTACTGTATCGACCCTCGCATAACCGATATCGCAAAGAAGGGCGGTAAGCTCCTCTATATCGCAAACCGTACCGGGCTCAAGACGACGGCGAAGCGATTCAAGGGTGTCCGCGGGAATGGTATATTGGAGCATTGCATCCGCAGTTGTTACAACGTAGTCAAGGCGGTCGTCGAGAATACCGCACAATGCAAAAAGTCTCTCATGCTCAAACTCATGGGAGGAAACGATGTTATGAAACATATAGTCACGGTAATTATATACCGCACCTGTCAGGGTAAGCGACAATATATCGTTTATTCTGTTTGCCGTCTTTTCATCGGGAGCTATTATAAGCATAGCACCGCCACCGTCACGGCGGTAATCCTCGATTATAGCACGACAAAAGGCAGAGCGTGCGCCTTCACACATACCCGTTACAGTCATGGGCAAGGGCTTACGTGCGCTTCTCTGCTCCGTAAAGCATTTGTAGATCTGCTTGTATTCTTTGTTCTCTCTTAAATAATCTGTTATCTGTCTCATTATCAATTAAACAGGTTCATCGCCTTATCTGTATTTCCCGATACAATAAGTTCTATTGCTTCGGGAATCTTTTCAAGGCAGGTAAAAAGCTCCTTCTGTCCCTCGGGAGTTAGCTTTCCTAAGACCCAGCCAACCATATCATAGTCCTTGGGCTTCACCCCTACACCAAGCTTGATTCTCGGAAATACGTCTGTATCGAGCTGCAAAATAATATTTTTAATGCCGTTATGTCCACCGGCACTTCCCTTACGCTTAATACGCATGGTACCGGGATCGAAGCTGACATCATCATATATTATAACAATATTCTCATTCGGTATTTTGTAGAAATCCGCCGCCTCCCGTACAGCTTCACCGGAAAGATTCATAAAGGTCTGGGGCTTCATAAAAAGCACTCTCTTACCCGAAATACTTGCTTCGCCGCAAAGTGATTTGAACTTTACTTTGTTTATTTTGAAGTTGTATTTCTGCTGAAGATAATCCATTGCCATAAAGCCCGCGTTATGGCGGGTCATGGTATACTTATTTCCCGGATTTCCCAGGCCCACGACAAGGTGCGTAACAGGACCTGAGGACGCAGTGTTCTCAGAAGATATCTTACGGAAAAGATCGAATATATTGGACATTTTTTGAATTGCCTTCCAAAAATATAAATTTAGGTATTGTATATTATATAATAATTTTCTCTGAAATTCAAGAAATTTGATTAATATTTTGTTAATTTTGTTTATTCGGTGTGGAATTGGTTAATCATGTATGTTATAATACTCGTGTTGAAAAGACAAATAATAATTTTTACTATATGGAGGATCCTAAAATGGCAAAGAAATTTGTTTATTTGTTCTCTGAAGGCGACGCTTCCATGCGTGAGCTTCTCGGTGGTAAGGGTGCTAACCTCGCAGAAATGACCAAGATCGGTCTTCCTGTTCCCCAGGGTTTTACCGTAACTACCGAAGCTTGTACCGCTTACTATGAGGACGGCAAGAAGATCAATGATGACATTCAGGCACAGATCATGGAGTACATCGACAAGATGGAAGGCATCACCGGCAAGAAGTTCGGTGATAAGGAGAATCCTCTCCTCGTTTCCGTTCGTTCCGGTGCTCGTGCATCCATGCCCGGTATGATGGATACAATTCTTAACCTCGGTCTTAACGATGAAGTTGTCGCTGTTATGGCTGAAAAATCCGGCAACGCTCGTTGGGCTTGGGACTGCTACAGAAGATTCATTCAGATGTATTCCGACGTTGTTATGGAAGTTGGTAAGAAGTACTTTGAAGAGCTCATCGATGAGATGAAGGAAGCAAAGGGCGTTACTCAGGACGTTGACCTTACAGCTGAAGATCTTATGGAGCTTGCAGGCCAGTTCAAGGCTGAGTACAAGGCTAAGATCGGTTCTGACTTCCCCTCTGACCCCAAGGAACAGCTCATGGGTGCAGTAGAGGCAGTATTCCGTTCTTGGGATAACCCCCGTGCAAACGTTTACAGACGTGACAATGATATTCCCTACTCCTGGGGTACCGCTGTTAACGTACAGATGATGGCTTTCGGTAACATG
>SVTI01000048.1 GCA_015063855.1 Oscillospiraceae bacterium | reverse complement strand
CGAACGATGTTATAGCTGCTTAAAACCAGACATACAGTTATCACCAAAATTACAACGATTGCAAATTCTATCACTTTTCGTATTTTCACTGAACACATCCTACTCTATGCTTTTTATTTGATTTTACATCATATCTGTGTTATTGTCAATATTCAAAATTCAAACGAAAAAGCGGGCGCCGGCCCGCACCGATGATCGGGCATGAATCGGGCATAATTCTGCTTCTTCAAGTGCCCGAAGTAACACAATTTCCTATATATCGAAAAAAGGAACAGCTTGCGCTATTCCTCTTCATCTTCGGTTTTTTCGTTGACCTTAACAACGATCTCAAGGACGTGTCTTGGATCACACTTAGTAACTTTGACACTGAGATTTTCGTATTCAAAAGTATCACCGGGAACAGGCATGTGCTTGAGCTCCTCGACAACCCATCCGCTGACGGTAGGAATATCGACATCAGCCTCGATATCAAGATACTCAAACATATCATCAAGATTTGCACTGCAAAGTATACGGTGCTCGTCCTTATTTATCTGTCTAAACTCTTCAACTATCTCGTCATGCTCGTCCCATATCTCACCAACAAGCTCTTCGATTACGTCCTCAAGGGTTATTATACCCGCAGTTCCGCCGTATTCATCGGCAACCGCCGCCATATGGGCTTTACTCTTCTGAAGCTTGACCATAAGTTCAGAAATCTTCATGGTGGGAACGACGTAGTCTATAGGCTTGGTGATGGCACGAAGGTTCTGCTCCCTTGCCATATAGAAGTCCTTCTGATTAACAACGCCTATAATATTATCTATAGTGTCACGGTAAACGGGAAGACGGCTGTAGCCTGTCTCGCGGAATGTCTTATCCACCTCATCCCACGTATCCTCAGAATCTATAGCAACTACATCAACTCGGGGCTGAAGAATATCTCCTACCTCAATATCATTAAACTCTATGGCATTACGGATAAGCTCTACCTCGCCTGCTTCCATATCTCCCTCAGTTTCCGCCTCCTCAACAATCGTAAGAAGCTCCGCTTCGGTGTCGCTCACATCATTCTTAGGCTTAAATACAAGGGAGACAAGCTTCTTCCAACCGCTGAATACAATATTCAGAGGAGTAAGAATAATCATGAGAAAACGAAGGAAAGGCGCCGAAAACATTGCAAATCGCTCCGGGGAATCCTTGGCTATACTCTTTGGAGTGATCTCTCCGAAAATAAGCACAAGCACTGTCGTAACAGCCGTAGAAACTGCAGAGCTTACTGTAGGATCACTGAGCATCTCAAGCCAGAAGGATGTTGCAATAACGGTCGCAAGGATATTGACTATATTATTACCGATAAGTATTGTTGACAATATCTTGTCAAAGTTCTCCGACATTTTCTGAACCAGCATAGCTTTCTTGTTACCGTCAGCCGCAAGATTTTTTATACGAATTCGGTTAGCTGCGGAAAATGCGGTCTCTGTTGCTGAAAAATAGGCTGAAAACATAAGCAAAACTGCAAAAACGATAATTTGCGTTATACCGCCACTGTCCATGATAAAATAATAAAACTCCTTTTCAAAACATAAAAATAACACGACCAATAAAAAGGCAGTAACTTCCCTGCCCGGCCGCGTATCAATCGATATTCAATTCATGACATAAAGGGGGTATGTCCAAAATTAAAATCTCTCCTCAATCAAATATCTTGTAGTATAATATCACAATAATCAAAAAATGTCAATAGAAAAAGCAAATTGCTTTTAAAACACTTGAAATATTAACGCATTTGTGGTAAAATGAAACGAACACCAAAGGAGGTCATTCTATGTTTGAAAACGAATATGTACCCTGTACGATAGATAAACAGAAAAACATCGCCCTTATCGCCCATGACAACAAGAAGCATGAGCTGATGGAATGGTGCGAGGAGCACAAGGATATTTTGGCTACCCATTTTCTTGTGGGGACAGGCACCACCGCACGAATGATAGCGGAGAGGACAGGTCTGCCCGTCAGAGGCTTTAACAGCGGTCCCTTGGGAGGAGATCAGCAGATAGGTGCAAGGATAGTTGAAGGTAAGATCGATATGATGATATTCTTCTCCGATCCCCTCACCGCACAGCCTCATGATCCCGACGTTAAGGCACTTCTGAGAATCGCTCAGGTATACGATATCCCGATCGCCAACAACAAGGCAACAGCGGATTTCATCATCACATCAACACTTATGAACGAGGAATATACCCACTACTTACTCAACTTCAAGAAGAACATATCGGACAGAGCAAATACACTTTAGAAACAGGCTTCGGCCTGTTTTTTTATATAATAGGAAATTGCGTTATTTCGGGCACTGAAGAAACGGAATTATGCTCGGTCCAAACCCGATCATTCGGTGCGGGCCGGCGCCCGCTTTATTATTGAAAATCCCTCAAAAATTCCCCGTATCCAATCCGTTACCATCCTGTATCCAATTTGTTTACACAGGTTAGGTTAGTATAGGTTAGTATAGGTTAGTATATTCTCTATCTATCTCTCGCGCGTGTAAAAGCGGTGTCCAAAAAAGCAAAAAGGAAGGGCTCTGAAAAACTCTGAAAAAAATCTTTAAGGGTACCCTTCCGTTGAAGCTTTAAATGTGATACAATTTATTCAGTGAAAAAAACGTCCTTAAGCTCATCACCGAGATAATCCTCAACAATGATATTAGAGCCCAATTCATGATGGAGTTTGCGCTGATATGTCGCTTCCTTAGGCAAACGGCTGATACAGAGAGCACCCATTTCCACACCTGCGGAAATTTCCGCTCTGCCGTCACCAACCACAAGAATGTTCTCACCCTTGAGTCCAAGCTCACGCATCATCTTCTTCATAACCATATCCTTGGGCATCTTCTCTGTCCAGGTTGAACCGATGATATCCTCAACCAATTCACCCTCGCCTATCTTAAAGCCGAGAGCCTCAACCTCTTCATGCATACCCATGCCCTTCTCCACAACGGCACCGGTAACAAAGTAGTTCTTAACGCCGTTATCAGAAAGCATTTTCATAAACTCCATAGAACCTCCAACAAGGAATTTATCGGGGTCCTTTTTGGCTATTTCAAGATTTTTATCGCGACAGTATCCGTTGAGCACAGCTTCATACAACTTAAACAAGCGAGGTGTTTTGTCTGAGAGCATCGCCTTCATCTCATCGGTATCGGGAAGATCATCATAATATTCCTCACCCGCCCAAATACGCTTGATAATAGCAGAGTTGTTTTCCATATTACAATTTATGGTGATCGTTCCTTCTTCAACCGCGCGTCTTATAGCCCATTCCATCTGTGTAAGGGCAGAAAGACCAGCAGACTCTATACAGAATCTGTCGGTTTCGGGCAGGGGCTTTGAACCTGCAAGGTCAATAAGCCTCTTTTGATTTTCGATAGAATCGAATTCCTCATTAATGCCGTTTACTATAACATCATAAAGGCAAATACTCATAACGGGAGGCCATTCGCGAATAAGGGAATGGGTTCCGTCAATATCATGAAAGGCATAGGTTATTTCCCTATCCTTAAAGGAATTTATAACAATTTCGGAATCAATATATTTTGCTTTGATCATAAAAAGCCTCATTTAAAGAATTTTGCCTCTGTGTTCGCACAGAGATAGTGGTAGATAGGAAGATGACATTCCTGAACCTTATAGGTCTCTGTTTCGGGAGCTTTGATACACACATCCGCTATCTCGGAGAGCTTGCTCTCCTTTGCGCCTGTCATGGCAATAACCTTAGCACCAACAGCCTTTGCCACCCTTGCCGCCGCCACTACGTTTTTGGAGTTGCCGGAGGTAGACAATGCGATCAGCAGATCATTACCCTGTGCATAACCGTAAACAAGCTGGGCATAGATCATTTCGGGATCACAGTCATTAACAAATGCAGACAGAACCGAGGTCTGGCTGGGCAGAGATATAGCAGGCAATGCTCCCTGCAGCTTATCTCTGAGATCCTCGGGAATGTTTTCGTCGGTCACCTTACGGGAGAGCATAAAGCCCTTCATAAGCTCGCCAACGATATGCTCTGAATCGGAGGCAGATCCACCGTTACCGCAGCAAAGCACCTTACCGCCCTCGTTATAGGTTTCTATAAGAAGCTCTGCCGCCTTTTCTATATCCTCCCTGCACTCAGTGAGTGCAGGATATCTCTCTAAAAGCTCTCTCATATCTGATGATCGTCAAGATAGTTATGCTCAAGGCAGAGCTTAACAAGGTCATCTACATGAGCGGTACATACGCATTCGTATGTATCGGAAGCACCGTAGTAAATCTTAACCTCACCGTCATCCTCAAGGATCATACCGCCGGGGAATATGGTGTTCTGTCTAAAGCCTTCATCGGTTTCGTAAGGTAATTCGGGAGCAATAAAGCAATCCTTATAAATACCCACTACCTTTGAGGGATCCTCAAGGTCAAGGAGCATAAGACCGGAAGAGTATCTGTAGGGCCAGCGGGCTTCCCAACCGTTCTTGCCTCTTGCAGGATCATAATCAACTGCATGGAATGTAGCAAGCCAACCCTTCTCTGTCTTAATGGGGGGAGCTGCGGGACCGATTTTATGGTTACTGTAGGGAGCCTTCTCACCACGGAGAATGCACTTGCTCTCGCCCCAGAACTTAAGGTCAGGGGACTTGGAGCACCAAACGTCAAAGCAGAAAGCATCCTCAGAGAACATAGCCATAGGACGTTCAAGACGGTAATAGTAGCCGCCTATCTTTTCGGGGAAAAGAACCATATTTCTGTTATTGGGAACAGAGTGGGTAATAAAGGTTGCAGTTTCAAAATTATCGTCCATAACCGCAAGCGCACCCTGAACACCCCACTTTGAGTCTGTTGCAAAGTAGATATAGGGCTTACCCTCAAGGATGGTGATTCTGGGGTCATAATAACGGCCGATCATACGGTTGCTGTTAGCCTTAACATCGTGGCTGTCGAGAATCGGAACTTCTCTTATTTTCCAGCCGTCGATACCGTTATCACTTACTGCGATACCGATATTGGTACCGGGCATATATTTCTCACGAAGGAATCTCTCGGGATCGGTTCCGTAATCGTTACGGAATGCCATAATATATTTACCGTTAAACTTACAAACACCTGCATTGAAAACAAGAAGTGCTTCAAAGGGACAATCTTCGGGACGAAGAATAGGCGCATCGAGCTTCTTGATACAAGGCGCACTGTTAAGATAGGGTTCAAATCTCATGATGATTCTCCTTAAATTTAATTATATTTTAATTTTATTTTTTTACATGAATGGTTCTTTTGTTTCTCTGTGAAGCTCAATTTCATCGGCAACACAGGCGCTGTGACGCATTTTCAAAAGGTAATTCACCGTTTCGGCAATGTCGGAAGCAAGTATCATTCCATCAGGAGAAAGATCGGGGCGGGAAACCTTAACCATATCGGTAAATACCCCGCCGGGGCTGATAACATGGGCGCGAACACCCTTCTGATAATACTCCTTGCTCAGAGCCTTTGTAAAGCCCAAAAGCGCGTGCTTTGACGCAGCATATACACTCTGAAGAGCATAACCTTTATGAGCGGTTACCGATGCTATATTGATAACTGTGCCGCAGTCAGACTTCTGAAGGTAAGGAAGCGCACTCTGACAGATAAGGAAGGGCGCACGAACGTTTGTGTTCATTATCATATCATATTCTTCCATCGTGATCTCTTCAAAGCCCTGAGACTGGGCAACACCTGCATTATTGATAACGATATCAATTCCGCCGTAGATGTCAACAGTTTTCTCTACAGTTGCCCTAATATATTCATCATCACATATATCCCCCGGGAGAATAAGACAATCTCTGCCATTGGCGGTTTTCTTAAGCTTTTCCACGTTTCTGCCCATTAAAACAAGCTTAAATCCTTGAGCAAAAAGCGCATCCGCTACAGCAGAGCCGATTCCTCCGCCTGCCCCTGTTATAATACAGACCTTATTTTGCATTTCTGTCCCCTTTATTCTTATCGTCGATCATATGAACGTTAATATGGTCGTAGGTGATCTCAATTCCATCCTCATTAAACTTTTCGCGAATAAGCTCATTAAGCTTATAATAAACGTCCCAATAGTTTCCGTTATCACACCAAACACGGATAACGTAGTTTACAGAGCTTGCGCCATACTCATTAAGTCCTACAAAGGGAGCGGGATCCTTATATATCATATCACCGACATCCCTAAATGCACGCTGTACGGCATTTTTAACCTCTTCGGCGTTGTTGTCATAGGAAACTCCTATCTTGATATCAACACGACGCGTAGGCTCACGGGTATAGTTTACTATATGAGTCGCGCATATTTCGTGATTGGGAATATATATGGTTTTATTATCGGGAGTAAGAAGAGTAGTGTGCATAAATCCTATGGCCGCAACCCTACCGCTCTTATCCGCTATCTCTACATAGTCATCGCTTCCGAAGGGCTTGGTCACAACTATTACAAAGCCGCTGATCAGATTTGACAGAAGATCCTGAACCGATAGCGAAAGGGCAAGACCCGCCACGCTCAGTACAGCAAGGAAGGAGCTGATCGGCACACCGACAATGTCAAGGCAGATGATGATAGCCACAAAATACAGGGCTATCTTTGCCACAGTAACGATATATCCCGTGTAGCTGTCATCAAGCTTACCCCTCTGACAGCTTCGTCTGACGAAACGCAGAACGAACTTCATAGCTATAAGACAAACACCGAATATAAACAGTGCCCATATCAGCTTACTTACGGTGAAATTGTCGTTCTTGTAATCTAAAAATTTCTTAATAAAATCCGCCATATAATTTCCTTACTTTGTAAACGCTATCTCTGTAGTTGATATCTTATATCTGGGTGCAGCGAGAATATGCTCCATCGCTTCTGCCCACTTCTTATAATGCTCGGTATTCTTATGAAACTCTATAGCATCCTTATCCATAAAGACCTCATAAAGTGTAAATTTGCAGGGCTCCTCTGTATTTTGGAGCACGTCAAAGCGGACATTACCCTCCTCCTTAACGGAGTTCTCGTGATTATAACGACAAATCTCCTTCATCTCCTCGATACATTCGGGCTTAGCCTCAAGCATAACAAGATTAACTATCATTTCTTTTCTCCTTATATGTAATAAATTTAATAAGATCGTATATCTGCATCAACAGAGCAACACAGATGCCTGCACAAAGTAGCAAACGAAGGGGCCTGTGATTAAGCGCCTCAAAGGATGCGCATAGCACCCCTAAGGCTAAAACACCGTAATTTACCATAAGGCTCTCTTTTGAAAATACCGCCGTAAAAGCCGATAAAACAGATTCTAAAAAACAGATAAAGCAGAGTACGGGTATTATAAAGCATATAACGACCCTCGGTAATATATCCCACAACACCACGAATCTGATAAGATACCACGTCAGAAATACGGATAATGCTATAAGCAAACAACCGATAATAACAGGCAAAATTCTTTTCTTGATTCTCTTACCACCCCATATATCCCATATTATCAATGCAGTTACCATAAAGACAATATAGAAAACGAAGTTTGATGTAAAATAAGACACAACATTATACCTGCCGTTGGTATATATCCTCGGGATAAATATAAGGAATATACCCTCAGCAAACACAGAAAACATGGCAAAATACCCTATTTTCCTATTTAAAATATTTGCCATCCACAGGCAAAGAATTGTTATAACAGCAGGAATAAGCACAAGAGTCCATACTGCCCTGTGCAGATTGCTCGGAACAGCAACGGTAAAGGAGGAATAGGGCAGATAACAGCCCCATGCCACAGCTATCAATACAGCCTGCAGAATTCCGAACAGGACAAGAACTATATAGATAAGCGAATTCTGATACGCTGTTCCCTCTATACTTGTTTTATTTTCATCCATTGGCATTAAGAGCTTTCTCAATGGCAATAGCAAGCTGGTCGCCGCAGGAGGTGGACTTAAAACCGCAGGTATTTCCGCGAAGAAGCGCTGCTACCTTATCCGCCTCCATACCGTCAGCCAACTTAGCAATAGCCTTAAGGTTACCGTCACAGCCGCCTACAAACTTAATATCGGATAAAACACCGTCCTCAATAGAGAAATATATTTCTCTTGAGCAGGTCCCCTGAGTTCTGAATTTGTAATCCATAATTATTTTCCTTCTTCTCGTAAGATTTCACACAGATCGGTGAGTATATCATGGGGGAGCATCCCCGTTTTTGAAAGTCTTTTTGCAGTTCTGTCAGCACTTGCGCCATGAAGCACCGTACCGCAAATTGCCGCATCAAGAGGCTTTAATCCCTGAGCCGTAAAGGAGGCTATCATTCCTGCAAGAATATCGCCGCTTCCTCCTCTTGCAAGTCCCGAATTTCCGAATCTGCTGATATATATTTCCTTCGGAGATGCAATAAGCGTATTATCGCTCTTTAACACCAAGGTCAACGAATGATCCCTTGCAAACTCCAACGCAACATTCCCGGCATTTTCCTTAATGTAATCAACACTCTTCCCTGTCAGCCTTGCAAATTCTCCTATATGCGGAGTTATTATAATGTCACTCTTCGCATTGTTCAAAGGAGCGGTATCACCATTGAGACTGTTGAGTCCATCAGCATCGAGTATTATCGGCACAGGCGAGAATGCTATAATATCCTTAACCATGGAAGGAACATCACCGCATGTCGTAAGTCCGCAACCGCAGAGAATAGCTGAGGTCCGCGCAAAGGCCCTGAAATAAGGCTCGGCTTTAAAACCGCATACTTCCCCCTCGTCCCCTTCCTCAAGCGGTAGATAGACCGCCTCGGGTACTGTACAAGCTAAAGCGGAAATAACCCTTTCTGTCGATGCAACACGTAGAATTCCAAGACCTGTCCTCAAAGCTCCGAGAGAACACAGTTGAGCCGCACCTCTGTAGTACCGAGATCCGACCAAGGCTAAAAGCGTGCCGTAGTCTCCCTTATTCGATTCGTCTCTACGCACAGGCAAACGTGCAAAAGCATCCTTTAAGGTAAGCTCTGTCATAAGCACCTCCAAAATATATGGTTATTCTAACATAAGAAAAAGAAAAATTCAACAGAAATACGAAATATGCTTGCATTTATTTACTTTTTGTTCTAAAATAATATTACTATGATTACAACTAAACCCTATTTTTACGATTCATTCAAATGTACGGCAGATAAATGCCGTGACTCTTGCTGTATAGGCTGGGAAATAGACATCGACAGCAAAACTTATTTACGTTACAAAGCTGAAAAAGGAGAACTTGGAGAAAAGCTTAGAAGTAATATCAACAATCAAAGCTTCATCCTTACAAAGGACGAGCGCTGTCCCTTCCTTGAAAAGAACGGTCTCTGTGAGCTTATATGTGAAAAGGGTGAGGGATATCTCTGTGAGATATGCCGTGAACATCCGAGATATCATGAATGGTATGGAAAATATCACGACGTAGGCTTAGGGCTTTGCTGTGAGGAGGCATGCAGGTTGCTCTTTCACGAAAGTAAACCCCTTCGCTTTATTACAGAAAATGACAAATCCGAGAATGAAGAAGAGGAGGACGAGCTGATACTATCTCTTTTGTCAGAGCGCGAGGAGATATTTAACATTTTATCGGACAGAACGCTTCCTCTGTCAAAGCGATTTGAAACGATACTCGATTGCAATGTCGTCTTTGATGAGATAATTTCTGTCCTTGAAGATCTTGAACCCTTTGACAAAAGATGGAGCGAGAGCTTTTATTATATCAAAGATAATTACATGGAGCTTCTCTCCCTTAAGGATAAATTTCTCTTTCATATAGGAGAGCGTGTATATGAATACGAATCTCTTTCCCTCTATCTTGTCCACAGGTACTTTGTAAAGTCATACAACGCGTATTTTACAGACTCAGTACTTCGAGGTATAGCGGTATATATGGGGGCACAGCTACTTTTTGATATTTATACATACAAAAACAGGGGAAGATTTGATTTTTCCGACAGAATCGATACCGCCAAGTATATCTCTAAACAGATAGAGTACAGCGAAGAAAACATCGATATTATAATGAACACGTGAGGTTATAATGATAATTGAGCCTATAGCATATATAGAAAACGATATGCCGAAAAAATTCGGTGTACCGAGACAAAGCGGAATAGCAAAGAATTTTCTTTCAAGAATTGTTTTTGAAGATAAATACCGCGACCCCAATGCTCTAAGAGGTATTAAGGAGTATTCCCATCTCTGGCTTATATGGGAGTTTACCGAGACGATTAAGGGTGAGTGGTCTCCGACCGTAAGACCTCCGAGACTCGGAGGAAATAAACGTGTAGGCGTATTTGCCACCCGATCTCCCAACCGGCCGAACAATCTCGGTCTTACCCTTGTCAGGTTAGAGGAGATATGTGACGGTGACCTTATCGTAAGCGGAGCAGATATAATAAGCGGTACACCCATATACGATATTAAGCCCTATCTTCCCGGCTTTGAGTCGATACCGGAGGCTAAGGGCGGCTTTGCGGACGATTATACTGATTATACCTTAAAAGTAGACTGTCCTCCTTCCCTTCTTGAAATCATACCCGAAGACAAGTACCGTACCCTGATAGATATCCTTTCCACCGATCCCCGTCCTTCATATCAAAACGATACTGAGCGTATCTATGGTCTCGAATACGCAGGATTTGAGATTAAGTTTAAGGTAAATGAAAACACATTAAAAATTATCAATGCAGAGCGTTTAAAATTTTAATATTTTATTCAGTTAAAAGCGGCAAGTTGCCGCAGCCAATTCCGCCCATTTCTGTAGTGCGAACAACTCACACGAAATGGAGTAAATTCCTATATATTAAAAAAGCGGCAAGTTGCCGCAGCCAATTCCGCCCATTTCTGCAGTGCGAACAACTCACACGAAATGGAGTAAATTCCTATATATTAAAAAAGCGGGCGCCGGCCCGCACCGAATGATCGGGTATGGACCGAGCATAATTGTGTTTCTTCAGCGCCCGAAATAACGCAATTTCCTATTATATAAAAAAGTGGGCGCCGGCCCGCACCGATGATCGGGCATGGACCGAGCATAATTCCGTTTCTTCAGCGCCCGAAATAACGCAATTTCCTATAATATAAAAAAAGCGCAATTTGTAAACCACAAATTGCGCTCTTTTTTTCATTTATTCATGTTCTGTAAATGTCATCAAAACCGGGGACAAAAAACTACTGTGTAATATAATATACAAATGCAGGTGCAGGCATACCGTAGCTGTTACAGAGGTTTGCGGCTACAGGATAATAGCCTGCGGTAGGTCTGTAATAGCGTACACCGTAGATATCATAGTTTGCGGTAATTGTTACCGTATTTATTCCTGAGATGATATCCGCATCAACAGGAAGCCAAGTAAGGGTAACACCGTCGGTTGAAACAAGCACTTCAAATCCGCGAACCGTTCCGATACCCTGGAAAGGCTGGAGGCCTGTTCCCACATGATCGTAGGTAACTGTAACAGATTTGCCGTTGAAGGTTACATTGTTCATTATAGGACCGCAAACATTATTCACATCGCCGATACCGTATCTTACTGCGGCAATAACGTCACGAAGACGGTATGCCTGAAGATGCTTGATCGGAGGATGGGCATTGTTTACATGAACGGTATCTGTCCAAAGGTCGGAGGAGGATACCATATAGCAATTCTCGAGCATAGAGGGTACAGAACCGAACTCACATCTTGAAGAACCGAAGTCCATATATGCATTGGTTCCTGCCGCACCGGGATAACATCCGGGGTACTCCATAAGGTATACGGTGAAATCATCGTTACCGAAGGTGCTTCTGAAGTATGTCATAAGCTCGGTAAACTCTTCACAGAAGGTATCTACGTCATAGCCGAGGTATTCCTTGGTATTGTAGAGATCGCTCTCGCCCTGATACCAAACGATACCTGCGATAGAGAACTTGGAGAGAGGTGCAATCTGCTGATTGTATACAAAACGTGTAGGCATCTGTGTATTCTCTACAGTACCTGCTTTGTAATGATACTTACCGGTAGCCGCATTGTAAACCTCCTTGCCCCACTTGGAAGCAAGCTCATTGGGAGCAAACGCCATCAGAGGGAAGCCGGAAGCATCTATCTCCATAACTCCTACCGGAACAGAAGGATCTGTCTCGGAAAGATTGAATGCATACATATAACCGAGTGCGGAGAAGCATTCTGTAGCTACTGCAATGGTATTATATGCTGCACCATCATACATAACGGGATATGCGTTATCAATTATCTGTGTTGCGATATCGGTGGGCTTCATCCACTTTTCACCGTTATAAACGTCATCATAGACGGTTTCTGTACCCTGAGCCATTGTACCTGTCTGGGTAGCATAGTCGGTATTGGAAACACGGAAGAAACGGATGTCACGGTTGTCGTCATAGTCAACAACAAGGTTACTCAATTCATTTCTCTGATAGAGGTCTACATAGAGGTCACCCATCGAATAGAATACGTTGGACTGACCGACGATATAATATACATCGCCCACAAGGACGTCGTTGAAGGTAACGCTCTTATTCGTTCCCTTAACCGTAAGGGTGGCACCGTTACCGTCTGCAGGGAATGTATTGTCAAATACTGCGGTCCACTTACCGTCTGTGCCGACCTCGGCTGCCGCTGTCTCGCCCTTGAACTCTACAACTATATGCTCGCCTGCGCTGAGGAGGCTCGCTGTACCCCATACGGAGAGCTTCTCGTCACGCTGAAGGATCATATTGTCAGAGAATGCTGCAGAAACTGCGGTAAGCTTTGCAGTAGGCTCGGTGATCTCAACATCAGGCTCGGGCTCAGGAGTAACAGGAGGATCCACAGGATCCTCCTCGCTTTCTTCAACTGTTACTACGTAGTAGTTGTAGGACTCATCGTCATACTGTACGCAGAAGGTATATGTACCTGCGTCGAGCTTAACTGTGATGAAGCCGTCAACTATTGCGTTGGACTTAACTACCTGAGAGCCTGCCGCTAACTTGATCTGTGAAGAGGTGGTATATGTACCCTCTGCATATCTGATTAGGTTAAGGCCGTCAAGCTGTCCGAAGGTAACGGTGTTACCGTTCTGTACAAAGGAAGGAACCTTCTTCTGTACCTCATAGGTCATCATTACCTCGTAGCCGTGCTTATAAACTACTGCAACGGTTACTATACCGTTTTCACGGTACTGAATGGTGTAGTTACCTGTTCCCGATTTCATTACAGTCGCACCGGAGAAGGATCTCTGACCCTCGGCACGCTTGATCTCACCGGGAGTATTATATGTACCGTATGCGGTACGTACAACCTTGATATCCTCGAGATTGGTCAATGTGAACTGGAGACCGTTGCCGTTGGAACCGGGCTCTGCAACCACACAGTTTGTCTTAAGGATGGTTGCAGGTCTGGTGCTGTCATTATATCTTACGTAGATTGTGTATACACCGGGGTTGGGAACTACGTAGGTGTAGGAGGATGCACCGTTGATCTTGTTTGCTGTAACAAGAACTATATAGTTTGCCTTGACATCCGAGTAATTATCGTAATCACCGGGGGCAATAAAGTAATCCTTAACACCGTAGAGATTCTTAACGGTGATGGATACGCCGTAGCTTTCTACCTCCTGATCCATTACAGAGAGGTCTGCCTTAAAGATTCTCTCGGTTCCGTCGGAGGTCTTTACCCAAAGGCTGTAGATACCGCCATCCTTCATTGTGATCGTACAAATATTATTTACAGTGTACTGTGCGATCTTGCTTGCATTGAGAGTAATACAGCCGGGAGCGTTCTTGATAGCGGAAGCTGTGGTGTATTCACCCTGTGCATATCTTATAAATGTAATATCTGATGCACAGGATACCATTACATCATAACCGTCAACCGTAATAGCAGGAACTGTATCGGTATTTTCAAGCATGGGGAGTTCGTTTGTTTCATAAGCTCCGCATACAGAACAGTCTCTGCGTTCCTGACCGACACTTGTAGCGGTAGGCTCAACTGTAGTATACCAGCTGCCGTAGCTGTGACCCTTTGCCGCTGTTTCGTTACCCTTGTAGCTGTTACCGCATACCGTACAGGTATATGTAGTGTAGCCCTTATCGGTACAGGTAGGTGCGGTTACGGTAGATTTGTAAGAATGATCAAGCTTGGAGCCGCTTTCTGTCTTGGTATCAATAGTACCGCAACCTCTGTCACAGCTTGCACTCATTGTACCGTCAGCGGTGCAAGTTGCATTACCGTCGCTGAAATAATCGGTAAAGAGGTGGCCCAGTGCCGCAATGCTCTCTGTATAGCTGTCACCGCATGAGCACTTAAAGGTCTTAACACCTTCCGTTGTACAGGTTGCATTTTTGGTTACGGAAGATGTATAGCTGTGGTTATGAACCGACGCAGTCCATACCGCATTAAGTGTTACATCATGACCGAAGGTGTAGGGCTGAGTTCCCCAACCATCCTCCCAGAGGTCGGATGCATAGTCTGCACGCTGCCATCCGCCGAAGTCATAGCCCGACTTTGTAGGTACGGGGAAGCCTCCGATAACGTCAACGAACTTCTGATCTGCTTCAAATGTATAGGTGGCAGTGTAGCCTGCGGGCATTGTACCGCCATTTGTATTGAATGTAAGAGTATACTTGGTTGTTGTTGCAGGACCAACATATTCAAGATAGTTAAGGCTTGCCCAGCCCTCCTGACCGTTGAATATGATCTTTGCCCACTTGCCTTCCATAGCAAGGACCTCGTACTGATCGCCGTTTGCTATAGTACCGAGAGAAGCATAAGTGCTGCCGGGACCGGAGCGAACATTAAGTGCGGATGCAGTACACTTATAGATACCGAGTATAGGTGTCCATACTGCGGTAAAGGTTACATCCTTGGTTGCAGCAAAGGTATCGGAAAGATTAAGAGTATACCCGAATTCTGCGCAGTACCAACCGGAAAGTGCATAGCCGTTTCTGGTAGCGGTAGGCATGGAGGACATAACTGTTGAATATGCATCACCGTATTCGATAGAATAGGATGCAGAGCTTGTCATTGTTCCTTCACCTGCATCAAAGGTCATGGTATAGTATGTAGGAACTACTTCCCCGCCCTCTTCCCACTGTGCGTAGTAGGTCTTGGGACCGCTGGTATTAACGGTAGTGCTTGCGGTGATCTTGGTTCCGCCCGAAGCTGCAGTATACCAGCCCTTGAAGGTGTAACCGCTTCTTACGGGTGTGGGAAGTGTACCGAAGGCTGTACCGAATACACAGTACTTCTTGGTCTGACTTACAGTACCGCCGTTAGGATTCAATGTCATTGTAAGCATTGAAGGCATCTGGGTCATTCCCGCTGCCTCGGTAGCAGTTTTAGCAAGGCGGACACTTCTGATTATGATATAGTCTCCGTCCTGAACGGTAACACCGTTTGCGGGATAGAGATACTGATATCTTAAAGTATTAAGTCTGCCTGTATATTTTGCATTGGATGCAGGATTTATAACATACTTATTAAATCCGTTATTATTATAGGCATTGTTAAAGCCGATGAATGTGTCAGCAGAAACACCCTTAAGAGTGTTAGCAGTATGATAAAGTGCCTGGAACTGAACAACGCTTGTATTAGCGGAAACAATGGAAGCATCGATCACCATATAGGGATAGTCTGTTGCATTCACAGACATATAGCTCTTACCTGCAAGAGCGGAATTGGAGTTATAGCTTGTGGTGTTGGGAAGTCCGTAGGAAACCGAAACGGTAGGTCCGTTCAGAAAATCCTTAACGGTAAGTTTTGCACCTGTAAGAGTCTTTGCTTTTGTTGACTCAGCAAAGTTACCTAAGGTAAGGAATGCGTCATCGGTTGCAAAGTAAAGATTCTTTAAGTCAAGGGATGCATCGGGATACTTAACTTCATACTTACCAATATTAGTCTTCTTGGGACCTGCGGAAAGAATCACAGAGTTAACTACACTTCTCGCAGAACCGTCGGTAGGATTATTTACAACAGCATAGCTGCCGGAGCTATTATCAACAAAGGTGGTGGATCCGCCGCCGTCGAGAATGAAAGCGGTGTTAAGGTCCATATCGTCTGCAAAATCCCAGTAGTCATTAAAGTCCAGACCGCCGCGGCTGCCTGTAGTACCGAGGTCGCTGGTGATGAAAAGCACCTTACCTGCATTGGTAATACCAACGATAGTAGAGGGATAGTTGTTGGTTGTACCTGTTTCCTGCTTAACACCATCTACGACAAAGGGCATGTGACCGCCAACCGCGGTATAGCAGTTCTGCCAACCCTCGGTATTTCTGCCGTAACGCTCTGTTACGCTGAAGGAAAGGGTTACGCTGTCACCTACTGCAAAGCTGGTCATTCTGTTAAGTGCAGTACCACGACCCGTAAGGATCATACGGTTAGCCTGCATTGTGGGATTGGAGGAAGCATTTGCAGAGGAATAGATACCTGTAACGGTACCTGTCATTGTTGCACCGTGCTTAACAGTATAGTCGGTTGTAAAGTCAATAACTACCTCATAAGCATCGGAAAGAGCATTAGTTGTTGAAACACCCTTGTCGGAATATACTACAAGCGCATTGTTTGCAGGAAGTCTGTTAAGACCGTCTGCCGCAACGGTTACACTCTTTGTATTGTTCTTGACAGAGATTCCGAGCTCAGGACAACCGATCATAGGAACTGAGTCATTAGTCATACCGAATGACCAAAACTCACCCTCAAAAGGAGTTTCCTGCTGCATATAAGCGGAGCAGATGATCTCTCCGTTATAAGCATTAAAGCCACGAGGGAGAGTAAGAGACTTTGTTACAACTGCATCCGAATATCCGCCGTAGGAGGTACCGGAGCCCTCTACACGGCAGTGTGCATAGGTGGTCATCCAAAGGTCACCGTTGATAGCGGCGATAGCAGTCTTTCCTTTACCGTTATTAGTATTGAATGCCTTAACAGTATTGAGTGTGGACTGAACATTGTTTGCATAAGTTTTTTCATTTGTTACATCCACATAGAGGTCTGCCTGAGAAGGATCAAACTCAAGAATGTGGAAGCTCTCTGTATCATACTTAGATGAAGATGATGTCTTGATACTGGTGCGAGTTACACCTGTATAAAGAGTAGTTGTAGTTCTTGATGTTTCGCCGCTTAATTTAGAGGCTATCGTGCTTGCACCAACTACAGCTGCATCAACAGAGCCTGTATCTGCATCGGCAGGAGCACCGACCAGAGTTTCAAACAGCTCATCTGCTCCGGCCGCACTTGAAGCAGGGGCCGCAAAGCTCTGTGTCACACACATGGGTACTATCATTACAACGATCATAAGTAATGATAATAAGCGTTTAGCGTTTTTCATAATTTATATCCTTTCTTAAAAATAATATAAAATTTCATACAAAGATATTATATCATTAAAACACATATTTTTCAAGAATAATATTACTTTTCGGCAATAGGCACAAAATATTTGTTTTTTTTTAGTTATATGTACTATTTATATCAAAAAGCGAATGCCTGCTTTCGGTATGATCAGACTTGAGCTGCTATGAAATCTTTCTTTAAACACACGAAGTGAAACAAATTCCTATACAACAAAAACGTCACAGCCATATCTGACTGTGACGTTCTTTTATTGATTCAAATTATCCAACCATCTTACCGTCTTCACCGAAGAGATATGTTCCCTTCTTTACTCCATAGGAGTTGGATCCAACATATACTTTAGTATTTACATACATTGTTCCGCTGGATACGTTGAAGAAGTAGTAATCATCGCCGATCTTTGTAAAGCCCTTTGCCTTTACAAGGTTATCATAGTAATATGTATATCCCTTGCCCTGGGCAAATCCTGTCTTTACAAGCTTCGCCTCGGAATCAAATGCATAGTATCCCGATTCTCCGCCGAATGCCTTTGCATTGGTCGCGCTTACCCATACTGAATCTGTATTGGCATAAAGCACTCCGTTACTCTTTGCAAAGTAATACTCGCCGTCAAGCTCATAGATTCCGCTTACCTGCTTTACTCCGTCGATCGTGAAGTAGTAATTTCCGTTTTCCTCGATTACCTGCTTTCCTTGCGGTGCCGGCTCTATATAAAGCTTTCCTTCTGTGTCGAAGTAATAATATCCCGACTTCAAGCCGTATTCATTACCTCCATCGACCCACATGGTAATATCCTTATACATTGTTCCGCTGGATACATTGAAGAAGTAATAATCTTCTCCTATCTTTGTAAGTCCCTTCGCAAGCTCAAGGTTATCATAATAGTAGGTATATCCGTTTGATGCTTCTACAAATCCTGTCTTTACAAGCTTTCCTTCTTCATCAAACTTATAATATCCCTTTACTACCTCGGTACCGTTTCCGTCAGATACCCATACTACTGCATTTGTTACAAGCACTCCGTTTGTCTGTGCATAGTAGTACTCGCCGTCAAGCTCGTTTATTCCGTTGGTCTGCTTTATTTTGTCTATTGCAAAATACAGCTTTCCTTCTTCACTGATTATTTCCTTATAGCCCTCGGTATCTGCTATATACATCTTACCGTCTTCAAGGAAATTATAGTTTCCTGCTACTATTCCGTATTCGTTTGCGCCTACCCAGAGTGTTGTATTCTTATACATCGCTGCGGTCTTTGTATTGAAGTAATAGTAGTCTTCTCCGATCTTTGTGAAGCCTACAGATACCTCACCCTCCGCATCGATATGATATGTCTTACCGCTTACATCATAGAAGCAATCTCTTTCCATATAGAAATCGTCTCCGATCACATAGAAGCAATCAGGTCCGCCGATCACTCCGTTCTTAAGATCATCGGTAAGCCATACTATCTCATTCTTTGCTACTGTAAGTCCATGCTTTACGTATACTATCTCACCGTTTTCAAGTCTATAGAGTCCCTGCTCCTGCTTATATCCGCCAAGAGTAAGGTAGTCCTTTCCTCCCTGCTTCTGGATGATATAGCCCTCGGGGAGCTGCATCAATCCGTTTGCGTCGAAGTAATAGTAATAGCTTGTAGGTAAGCCGTATTCCTGATATCCGTGCTCATCGCTGCTGGGGGATATCCAGATTGTTACGTCTTTATACATGTATCCCTGTGCTTCGTTAAAGAAGTAATAGCAAAGCTGTCCATCCTCTGACTCGAACTGCTTGAGTCCTAAGGTCAGCTGATAGTTCTCATAATAATAGGTCTTTATCTCTTCGTATGCCTTTCCTGTTACATATCCGTCACTCTTCATTCTGCAGTCATCGAGGAACTCATAGCAGCTGAAGTATCCGTTAAGGAAATGGTCCGGATATTTAGCATTAAAGTCATTCTTCTTTGCCGAGGTTATGAAGACTACCTCGTTTTGTGCAAGTTTACCGTTGTTCTTGGGATCGCCGTAGTAGTAGAACTCATTTACTACCATCAGGTGTGTCTGCGGTACTCCCTCGATACAGTAATACTTTCCTGCTTCACAGTAGGTCTCATCTGTATTGTCAAAGAAGCCGTTATAAAGTTCTCCGCAGTTTGTACATACTACGATCTTTTCAGCATTAAATGAAAGCTTGTGCTCAAGCTTAGGAATTACGTTATGCTCTCTCGAAAGCTCTGCATCGCATACTTCACAGTATACCACCATGTCATAGCTGCCTTCTGCAAAGCACTTAGGCTCTACATAGTTTTCCTTGACTGCAGTACCTTCGGTATGTCCGAGTGCGTCTACTGTAATTGTATTTCTCGAAAGCTCTTCGCCACATACTTCACAGTAAACTACTTCGTCATAAGAACCTTCGTTTTCACAGTCCGGAGCAACATTATTCTCTACAACTGCTTCGCCTTCGGTATGTCCGAGTGCATCTACTACTGTCTGTTCAACAAGTACTTCATCACATACTGAACAATGCTTACCTTCTGTAAGACCTGTTTCTGTACATGTAGGTGCTACTGCTTCGTCTACTACTTCGGTATGACCGAGTGCGTCTACTGTAATTGTATTTCTTGAAAGCTCTTCGCCACATACTTCACAGTAAACTACTTCGTCATAAGAACCTTCGTTTTCACAGTCCGGAGCAACATTATTCTCTACAACTGCTTCGCCTTCGGTATGTCCGAGTGCGTCTACTACTGTCTGTTCAACAAGTACTTCATCACATACTGAACAATGCTTACCTTCTGTAAGACCTGTTTCGGTACATGTGGGTGCTACTGCTGCATCAACAACTTCGGTATGTCCGAGTGCATCAACAACTTCCTGTGCTACGAGTACTTCGTCACATACTGAACAATGCTTACCTTCTGTAAGACCTGTTTCTGTACATGTGGGTGCTACTGCTTCGTCTACTACTTCGGTATGTCCGAGTGCGTCTACTGTAATTGTATTTCTTGAAAGCTCTTCGCCACATACTTCACAGTAAACTACTTCGTCATAAGAACCTTCGTTTTCACAGTCCGGAGCAACATTATTCTCTACAACTGCTTCGC
>SVTI01000047.1 GCA_015063855.1 Oscillospiraceae bacterium | reverse complement strand
GTTTTTACAATGTCGTTTGTATTAACACCTCGTTTTGCATCGCCTTTATGTATATAGCAATGCAGACAACCTTCACTGTATTTTCTGCAACCTCGCCATGGATTCCACATAGCCATATTCTCACCTTATCAAATTCCGGTTTATCAAACGGATTATATCACAAAATCATGAATCTTTCAAACAAACAGAAAACCTCTCATGTCTTGGTAGACAAAAGAGGTTTCTTTTTTGGTGCGGATGACGGGACTTGAACCCACACGATATCACTACCACCAGAACCTGAATCTGGCGCGTCTGCCAATTCCGCCACATCCGCAAATTTAATCAACGCACTATAGTATAGCATAAGCTTTTTATATTGTCAAGAAGTTTTTGCAAAATTAAAGACCGCCCTTCGGACGGTCTTCTTTATATTTTATTCTACAAGTATGGGGTCTCCAAGCTCTATGAATCTGTCATTTGTCATGATAAGAGAATCATAGGTGGTTTCTATACGCATCGTCTTTACACCGCTGACATCAAGATCAATCAATACGGGAGCCGCATTTTCCTTAACGTTCTCGTATGTATAAGCCGCTTTATCACTGCCGTCAAGATATATATTTATAATAATATTCTTGTTAAGGCTGTTATCGGTAGTGAAAAGGTATGCCATAAACTTAGTGTACTTTCCGTCAAGCTTATATTCTGCATATGCCTCTTCTCTTGCATTAAAGCGTATATGCTTGGTATATTCATTACCCTTACCGTCCTTGGTGGAATCCTCCTCGTCGACATAAGAGGACTCGGGACACTTAACGTCACAGAGATCCTTAGGCATATCGCCCTCGATATCGCTTATCTTATCCGTGATACTCGTATCGTCGGGATACTGCTCCTTTGCAATATCAAGCATTCTCAATGCCTTGTAATGCTTATATTCGTCTACAAGGGCATCCGCTGTATCGAGGTATGCATTTATTATATCACTCTTCTTCGCATTAAGAACGGTACTGTCAGAATTGAGCTCAAGTCCCTCGGCAAGCTTTTCGCCTGCATCCTCGATGCTTCCGTCACTTAAAAGAGTATCGACCTTTCCCGAATAATAGGTATCTACGGCTGAATTGATAGTATCCTCTCTGTCCGAGAGCTCATCGTGATCGGGATAAAGCTCGAGAGCCTCATCAAGGGTGGAATAAGCATCCGAGAACTTGTTATTTGTAATATAGCTGTCTATCTTTGACAGATAGTGTGCTATTATCTGAGGATCAATGCTTCCCTGCTTGTCCTTGAGGACCGTGCTGTCAGGAAGCTTCTCCAGACCCTCCTCTACAAGAGACTTGGCATCATCAAAGCGTTCCTCGGCAAGGGCTGTATCTATCTTATAGATGTACTCAGCCTCAATGATGGTGCTTCCCATAGCCGCTATCTCGTTATAGTAATCACTACCCTCCTCAAAGACCTCACAGCCTGCATTTACTGCCTTCTGTGCGCTTTCATAATCGGGCTCGCTCTTGTTGATATAGCCGTTTATCTCTTCCTTGATCTGCTCCGCTATTTCGACAAGCTTATCGTTAAGCTCTGAGTTATCACCTATTATCTCAAGAGCATCGCAGATATTACCTACTGCGCTCTTATAATCCTTCTTGGCATCGATAACGCTTCTGTAATTACCGTCATCGTCAAGGACCTTATCGTCGACCTTATCGAGAACGTCCTTAATATAAACCTCCTCGTATTCGGATATCTTATCGAGAATTTCCTTATCCTCGGGAAGAACCTCAAGTGCTTCCTTAAGGAAGTTAACCGCTTCAATGGCATCATCCATGCTTGAAGCCTCTTCGATCACCTGCGCGCGGTAACCGTCCTTGGCCTCCTCAAGCTTGAGCTGTGCATCGTCGTAATTATCCTTGTCGGTCTTAATTACCGAAGAGAACTTCTCGATCGCACTCTTGTAGTTACCCGCATTAAGATCGTTTATAGCAAGTCTGTAGGAAACGCGGGAATTATGAAGCGCCTCGATCTTGGTTCTGACGCCGTCCTTGCCGTTAATGGCATCCTCTATTTCGGCAATATTCATCGCCTCAATGGCATCAAGCTCCTTTGTAACCGCCTTATATACGTCATCATACTCGGTCTTGCCCGCCTTCATATACTCATCGTATATATCGTCAAGACGTTCGATGAGCATTTCATTAAGAAGGAGATTGTCACCTTCAAAGTCTTTATAGAGCTTTTTTGCATCGTCAAACTTATCCTTCTTAAGGGCGGTAATGATCTCCTCGCAGAGAGCCTTATCGCTCTTTTTGTCGGTATCACCGTCGCCGCCTTTTCCCAATACTATGAAGAGGACAACACCCAATGCTATAAGCAAAGCGGCACCGACACAGCAAAGTATAATGATAAGCTTTTTCTTGTTCTTCTTTTCTTCCTTATCCTTACCCTTCTTCTTTCTTAAGGGCGGATCATAGCTGAAGGTATGGTCTACGGTAAAGTCCTCCGCTATGTCAATATCTATAAACGTATCCTCGGGATTGGGCGCATGTATATCCGCAACTATCTTAACGGGAACAGAAGCCGCCGCTACCATAGTCTGATAATCGACAGCTATTATGGGAAGACCTACTATATCTTTAACCGCCATAAGGGCTTGTTTAAATTCGGTGGCAGAGGAATAACGCTCTGCGGGATCAAAGGCACATGCCTTAACTATTATCTCTGCAAGCTCGGGAGTAACGTTTTCGGGTACGGGTATCCTCTCACCGTCAAGACGTCTGTCAACCGCATTTTTTCTGTCCTCATAGGTAGAATCTTCATTCACAAAGGGCATATAGCCGTTATTACAGAGCTTGTACATCAAAAGTCCGAGAGAATAAACGTCGGCGCGGGTGTCATATTCACCGCCCGAAACTATCTCGGGGGCAAGGTATACGAATCCGCCCTTACTCGAAAGAGCCGAGCCTGTCTGTCCGTTATCCTTGGTTATCGTGAAGTCGGTCAGCTTGAAGCTGCCGCTCTCACTTATAAGAATACTTTCGGGCTTGATATCACGGTGGATAACGTTAAGCCCCTCGCAGAATTCAAGGGCTGTGCATATATCGGAAGCCATCTTCACGACATCACCCTCGGTCATCGGGCACACCGCCATATAGTTATTCATAGGAACAAGAAGCTCCATACGGATAAGAATATCCCAGCCTATGCTTCCACTTCTCTCCTCAACGTGATAGTCGTATATCTTAACTACGTTGGAACTGTCCTTCAGAGCCTCGGCAAGCTTCAGCTCGGTGACAATATCGTTGACCGTCTCGGAATAATAGCTGATTATCTCAATATCACTCATTCCCCTGTCATGAAGGGCAGCGATATCGCTCTCATTCTGAGGAAGGGATATGACCTTCAGGGCGCACTGCTCACCGGTATCGTCACAAACCGCCTTATAAACCTTGGCAAGGGAGCCCTCACCGATAAGCTCAACAGGCTTCCATTCCGGCCATACAGAGGTCAATTTATTAATTTCCATATATTTTTCATCCTTTCCGTCCGAGCTTAAGCCCGGGCAAAGAATCGTTATATCTCATAATTCGATACAGTTAATTATATTATAGCAAAGATAATAACAAAAATCAATAGTTTTCGACAGTTATGGTATTATATCATGGTTTAAATGTATTATATTGCCGCAAGAAAGAGTTCTGTAAAATAAATTTTTCATAATGACAAAAAAAGAAGGCTGAATATCATCAGCCTTCTTTGAGTTTTGAGACGGATATTAATATCGGTCATTCGTCGTACCAAATTTTCAGCACCTTACCGTCCGTTTCCCGGATAGCAATATTACAGCAAGAACCTACAGTTACTTCACCGTCGGTCGGATCATCATATTCCCAAAAAACAACGTTCCACACCCCGTTTTCCTCGTCATGTTGAACCAACTGAGGAATATAGTCTTTTTCCGACTCTTCTCGCATACCGTTAAATATCTGTTCTGCCACTTTAGCGGCAACTTCTTTATCCGGAATAACGTTTTCGTCGTGGACAAACTTCTTACTCTCTAAAAAATCATTATCAAGAGTAACAGTCTCGTATCTTATATCCGTTATTTCTTCTGAAGACTCATCATCACTCGATTGACAGCCGTATAAAACGATTAAAACCAGCGAAAAGAACACGCACAACATAAATAATCTCTTCATAATATTACCTCATATTACCTCTGCAAGTATAGTGATATTATATTATAGATCAACTTCCGGGCAATCGCAGTCCTCGTTATTCTCAAGTGTTTGATCACTTTCACGCTTATATACTATACTGCGGTAAAAAGCCGCCTGTGCCGCTTCTATATAAGATGTTACAAACAAAGTCATTATAATACTGATAATAACAGCTGCTGTCATAACAGGAATAACAACAGGTGCTTTACCGATAATAATTAAAGGAGAACATGCCAATATTGGTAATATACAAAGAAGTCTCCATCCTATAAAGCTGAGATGCAGGAAAAACAGATTTAGTTTATTACCGTCCATAACGTATCTCGATCTGTCAATCGCTTCCTTAGGAGTTATCTCGGGATACTCAGAAAGTATATACGGTGCCATAGCATATGCATAGGATTTTATAATTCCGGGAATAACAAACAAAAGCGTCCAGAAAAGGGTAAACAAGGTTACCAACAGGTTCATGATAAACCCGTCACCAAATCTTGAAAACCCGGCA
Organism: Oscillospiraceae bacterium; assembly: GCA_015063855.1. GTDB lineage: Bacteria > Bacillota > Clostridia > Oscillospirales > CAG-272 > RGIG7300. Next base: position 15,815 of record SVTI01000047.1, on the reverse strand, counting down.
AATAGCATTGAGAAACCAACGTCTTTGCCGTCAACAATATGTAAATTGTATCTTGCATATCCAATCACCATTGCTCCTCGTATAATAAAGCATACAACACTCCATATAACCAAAAAAGCAAATGCAGATATCAATATAATAACCAATTTATTATACTCTGGGTTTATTTTAAAAATATCGATAACATTCGAAATATTTATACTGAAAAAATCACTTGTACTTGTACATTGCGCACCAAACAACATAACAACAAATGCAACAAGCACTGAACTTTTCCATCTGCCTTTCAGTCCTTCGAGAGCAATTCTTTTACATTCGTCTGACATAGTAACTCCCCCTTAAAACTCTATAAATCCATTTTAAAACAAACTACAAATAAAGTCAACAAAAAAATAATCATATACAAAAGCTCACTTTCCGTGGAAAGAGAGCCTTTTGATTTTATTATCTGTCATTCTTTACACCGCGGACAACGATCGCTGCAAGTAAAGTAAAGAGTACAACGTATGCGGCAAGCATCATAACGGCAAAGAGGAAATTCTCGTTGGTAAAGTCGAAAATATCGTCATGAGAGGATATCTGCTCAAGAACCTTAGGATGAACAAGGTCTGCCAATTCGCTCTTAACCTTAGACTCCATGGAATTGATATCGGCAGAAACACCGTAAGCCTGCATGGAGAAGCGGCAGATTATCGCATAGGATATAGTCTCGGTTACCTCCTCGAGCTTGAATATGATACCCGAGAAAAGAAGCTGAGGTAAGAGAAGTATGGGTGCTACGGTCATAGCTCTGTCCGCGTTCTTGAAGAGTGCGGAAACAAAGAGACCCATAGCGGTTGCTGAAAACGCGGTAAGGAAGGTGATTATGTACATCTCCGCAATACCGGGTAATATTATACCGTCGGTACAGCCTACACGCCATACAAAGACACCTGTAAGAAGGGCGGACTGCATAATACAGATAAGACCCATTACAAACAGCTTTGAGATTATATAAGCACCGAGACGAAGTCCCGTCATATATTCACGGCGCAGGATAACACGTTCCTTACATATCTCCTGTATCGAGTTCATGATACCTACCCAGAGAGCGGCACACGCCAAAGCGAAGAGTAAGCTCTTGGTCATCTCCTGCTGTGAAAAGGCAAGATCGTCCTTTGCAACAAGGGAAATAAGGAATCCGAGCAACGGTGCCTGCATGAAGAGAAGCAGCAGCCTTGCCTTATCATTAATGATAATATGCAGATGACGCTTAACAAGAACGAACATCTGTCTGCCCCAGCTGTGCTTAGCCTTCTTTTTCTGCTCGCGCCGGGCAGTGGGAGCGTTGGCGATAACCTCATTTCTTACAGAATTATATTTCTGCGACCAGAAATCGGCGTTATCGGTGATCATATTATATACATCTACAAGGTCGTCCACCTCAAAGAACTTAAGTGCCTCGTCGTAGCTTCCCATAAAGCAGAGCTTACCACCCGCACCCATGAATACTATCTTATCGCAGATACGGAGGTTGAGGGTACTGTGGGTAACGAAGATTATGGTCTTACCCGAAACGCTCATGCTCTTAAGGGTTCGCATAAGGTTACGCTCGGTACCCGGGTCAAGACCCGAGGCAGGCTCGTCCAGGAAGAAGAGTGTAGGATCGGAGATAAGCTCAACAGCTATACTCGCTCTCTTACGCTGACCGCCGCTGAGACGCTTGATTATGGTATCCTTACGCTGTGTAAGCTCAACGGTATCGATAACCTTCGTAATTATCGCATCAAGCTCCTTTGGATCCATATCCTTTGGGAGTCTGAGCTCTGCGGTATACTTGAGCATATCGTACACCGAAAGATTGTCGAATACGATATCCTGCTGAGGAACATAACCGATAATATCCTTCATCGAGTCGAAGTTGGAATAAAGCTCTGTTCCGTTAACCATAACGTTACCCGAGGTAGGCTTATTGTAACCGCTGATGCAGTTCATGATGGTGGATTTACCTGCACCCGAACCGCCGATAATTGCCACAAGCTCACAGGGATTAACACGGAGGCTGACGTCATTACAGATGATCTTTCTGCCCTTATCGACCTTCTTGACGATATGGGACGCCTCAACCTTGATACCTCTGTTAAAGGTACAGTAGGTAATAAGGTTGGAGCTGAATATCAGCCTTGAGTTGGTAATGGTGATAACGTCCTTCTCATGAAGCTGTGCTCTGCCCTGAAGTCTGTTTCCGTTTATAAATATACCGTTGGTACTGTTGTTATCAAAAATATAGAACTGATTTCCCTGTCTTATAATACGTGCATGGAGACGGGAAACACCGACGTGGTTAAGCTGTATCATACAGCTCTGATCACGTCCGATGGTAATATCGGTATTTGCCGCGACCTGAAAATTCTTCCATACCATGGAATCGGAAGCTCCCGAGAACACAAAGAGCACACCTGCAACAGTACTCTCGATACCGTCATCTATACGTATCGCATCGTTATCGCAGAGAACTCTTCTCGGAATGTTCATTCCGTTGAAAAGAAGTCCGTTCTTGCTTCCGAGGTCCTCAATGATCCATTTTCCGTCGGCAAAACGGAACTGACCGTGTCTTCTGGAAACATAGTTGGAGGAAATGCAGATATCATTACCCGCTTCTCGTCCGAAGGAAATGACCTGCTTCCCGAAGGTATTGAGATCTATATGACGGGGCTCGTTTGATCCGTCAAATATAGTTATCCTTGCAGCGCCTGAGGTTGGAGCGTTATTGGTTTGAACCGGCTGCTTAAAAAACGTCGTTTTATCAAGATTATCCATATCTGCCATCCTTATAATGAGAGATTATATTTTGTAATAACGCTGAGTGCTTCCTCGAGCATGTGAGGAGAATATATCCAGCTTATCAGCCAAAGTCCGCCGAAGGATATTCCGGCAACGAGAATGATAATAAGCAATGCTATAAGAATCTTCTTCACAGGAGAGCTTTTCTTCTCCTTAACGGGATTATAGTTGCTTCCGTAATTTGCAGGATTGCTGTAATTACCGAAATTACTGTAATTCTGAGGATTGGCATAGCTTCCGTAAGCGTTATTGTTATTGTCATTAGGCTTATTGTTCAGCGCTACGGTTGCATCGATATTCTGAGTGAAGGGGGCTGTATTTTCCCTGTTCGCCTTATACATAAGAAGCGCCTGCTTCATTTCGCCCGCAGACCTGAAGCGCTGTGCGGGATTATAGCTGCACGCTTTAAGAACTATCTCGGCAAGACGGGGAGAAGCCGATACGGGCATAGGAAGGGGAGCACCGGAAAGTCGTCTGTCTGTTGCCGCCTTTCTTTCGGGATAGGTTATCTGCACGGCATAGGGGTCGATAAAGGGCAGACGGTTATTGTTAAGAAGTCTGTACATCACGATACCGAGAGAATAGATATCCACGGTATGATCGTACTTATGACCGTGCGCCACCTCGGGAGCCATATAGTTATAAGTACCCTTGGAGGACATGGCACCGGTTGTCTTTCCAAGCTCCTTTGCGATACCGAAATCGCCCAGCTTAAAGTCACCGAAGCTTGAGATAAATATATTTTCGGGCTTTATGTCTCTATGTATTATATGTCGCTGATCGCAGAGCTCAAGAGCGCTGCATATATCCACACCAAGCTTGATTATCTCATCCTCGCTCAATGTTTTATTCATGATATGCGTATTGAAGGATTCAAGAAGCTCCATACGAATAAAGATATCCCAGCCGATCTCATTCTCTCGCTCGACAACCTTGAAATCCTCTACCGAAACGATGTTTGAAACGCCCTTCATCGATTCCATGAGCTTGATCTCGTTTACGAAATCCTGAACTATACCCTCAAAATAAGTTTTTGAGGCGGTGTCATCCATACCCTCGGAGCGCAAGCTGTCGACCTCTGCCTTATTCTGAGGAACGGTTATGACCTTTATCGCCGCATAGGATGTCACGGAATGATCCACTCTTGTGGCCTTAAAAACCTTACCGTAGGAGCCTGCACCGAGAAGCTCGCCTATTTTCCATTCAGGCCATACTGAAGCAATTTTTTCAATTCCCATTTTAACACTTCCTCTTTATATATCGATTTTTCCGAAAAGCTTTAATTTTTTGATTTCAAGAACTATGAGCGTTGTATTGTCCACACCGCCGTTATTAAGCGCGGTGCTCAGAAGCTTATGTGTACATTCTCCGATATCCTTTACCTCGGTCATTATCTTAGCGATTTCCTCACGGGATATCATATCGGTAACACCGTCGGAGCATATAAGGTACCTATCCTTATCGCAGACAGGTATCTGTGCGGTATGGGGTTCTATGATAAATTCATCGAGAGGTACACCCAAAAACTGGGTAAGAGGCGATTTCTTTCTGTCGGTAGCAAGAACGTGATCTACAGAGATCTGTGTAAGTGTACCGTTGTTCAGACGGAGAATCGGACTGTCTCCTATATTACATACGGTTACCTTGTTACGGGAAAATCCGAGAAGAGCGCCTGTACTGCCTATGTTATGAATACCTATACTGTTACCGTATTCACATACCTCGGCGTTTATCTGCCTGAAAAGACCCGAAAAGAATGCCTCATCCTTGGGCTTATCATTCTCCTTCATAACACGGTCAAGCATGGTGGCTGCAATATATGAAGCCGCCTCACCCTTCTGCTCGCCGCCCATACCGTCGAATACGGCAAAAACCGGGTTCTCGTTTGCAGCGAGAGCTCCGCAATATATCTCACCTATTCCTCTGTTTATCTCTTCAAGATATCTGCCGTCACACCAGAAATTGTCCTGATTGTACTTTCTGACATTTCCCATGTTACAGCTCATTCCGTAAGATACGATATAATTCATACTAAATCTCTCATTTTAAATAAAATTATTTGGCTTAGCCGAAATTAATTACAGATATTATAGCAAATATTACCCAAAAAATCAATACCCATATTTCATTTTACCTCCAATACGACATAAAGGTTAATTTTTCTTACAGCATCTTGAAATATGACGTCAAATATGGTAATCTTATTTCATAAAATAACAGAAACAGGAGAATTTTATGGAATTTTCGGTCAACAGCCCGATTCTGTTTGTAATGGTCGGCATCATTATTGCCGCCGTACTGGCACAGTCTGTATATTTTTTGGTACGGGCGATGCGCCGTGCAAAGCAGATCGGCATCAAAGCATCAACTCTTAAAGCGACAATCATCTCCTCCGCACTCTTTACCATTGCACCCGCCGTAGCGGTTTTGGTAGGCGTAGTGGCATTGTCAAAGAGTCTGGGTATAGCACTTCCCTGGCTTCGTCTGTCGGTTATCGGCTCTCTTACCTACGAGACCGTAGCGGCAAACAACACACTTAACGCACTCGGTCACGATGCGGGAAGCACGGTAACCGAGCCCTCTGCCTTTGTCACCATACTTTGGGTAATGACCCTCGGTATCGCCATCGGTCTTATTCTTGTACCCTTCGTTACAAAGAAGATACAGGGCGGTATGATGAAGATGGGTATGAAGGACAAAAAATGGGGCGAAATATTCAATAACGCAATGTTTCTCGGTATGATATCCGCATTTTTAGGATATGTTTTCTGCGATGTGGCAGGAGCCTTCAAGGGCGATTTCAAGGGTCTTATTCCCGTTGTCGTAATGTTCGTGTCTGCGGTAGTCATGGCTATATGCGGATTGATCGCCACAAAGAAGAATATAAGATGGCTTACTGACTATGCCCTGCCTATCAGTCTCGTATGCGGTATGGCTGTAGCTATACCCGTAACCGGTTGGTTAAGCTAAGGAGGTGTGTGAAATGAAAAAGAATAACTTGTCTTATCTTGAAAGCGTTCACCGCGACGGTCGTATATGGGGAATTTCAATATGCATCCTCATATTCCTCTTCCCCTTGGCATGCTGTATAATATTCAACACCATTCCCGACTGGAAGGCTCTCGGCCAGGGACTTTTAGCTACCCTTCCCATGTACTGGGCTGTAGGTCTGGTTGAGATATTCACCTATGTTCCCATGCTCGGTGCAGGCGGCACATATCTCTCCTTCGTTACGGGCAACATCTCCAATCTCAAACTTCCCTGTGCCATAGATGCCATGGAACGCGCTGAGGTAAAGGCTACCTCCGAAGAGGGTGAGATAATATCCACCATCGCTATCGCAGTTTCAAGTATAGTTACCACCCTTATAATTATACTCGGTGTAATATTCCTTATTCCTCTCTCCCCCATTCTCGATTCACCCATACTCAAGCCTGCCTTCGATATGATACTCCCTGCCCTCTTCGGCGGTCTGGCTGTAGTATTTATTTCCAAGAACGCCAAGCTCTCGGTTGCACCCATAATCCTTATGCTCGCACTCTTTATTTCGGTTCCCGCACTTAATGCAAGCACTGTAGGAATCATGGTTCCCGTAGGTGTTCTCTTCACTGTAGGCGTGGCAAGAATAATGTACAAGAAAGGTAAGCTGTAATATGACTGTTTTACTTTGTATATTGGCTGTATTCATCATATTTATCGGCATTATCCTTATTCGTACCTTCTCCTTCAAGCCCAAGGCTCAGGCAGCGGCATCCGAAGAGGAAATAAAAGTCGACAGCGATAAAACGGTAAAAAATCTCTGCGAGCTTGTAAAGTGTAAGACCGTCTCCTACAGAGACAGAAGTCTTGAGGATGAAAAGGAGTTCAGAAAACTTGTTTCCATGCTCCCCGCTCTCTATCCCAATGTATTTAAGGTATGTGATTTCAAGGAGATAACCGACCGTGCCCTTCTCTTCAAGTGGGAAGGCAGATCTCACGAAAGGGCGGCGGTAATGATGGCTCACTATGACGTCGTTCCCGTGGATGAAGATGGCTGGGATAAGCCTGCCTTCGACGCGATAATCGAGGAGGGTGTTATATGGGGCAGAGGCACTCTTGACACCAAGGTCACGATGAATGCCATACTCTGTGCCGCAGACTCTCTTATAGAAAAGGGATTTGTACCAAAGGAGGATGTTTACTTTGCTTTCTCGGGCGGTGAAGAGATAAATGCAGACGGTGCCGAAAAAATAGTCGATTATTTTGAAAAGAACAACATTAACCTTTCCTTTGTAGTCGATGAGGGCGGTGCCGTTGTGGAAAACGTATTCCCCGGTGTAAAATCAGCATGCGGACTCATCGGTATAGCTGAAAAGGGTATGATGAACGTAGAATTTAAGGTTCTCTCAAACGGAGGACATGCTTCTGCGCCCAAGCCTAACTCACCCTTGGTAAGCCTGGCAAAAATATGTACCGAAATCGAGGATAAGCCTTTCAAGTATCACATCACTGCGCCGGTTGCAAAGATGTTTGATACATTGGGCAGACATTCTTCCTTCGTATACAGAATGATATTTGCCAATCTGTGGCTCTTTGCTCCCATTCTTAATATAATATGTAAAAAATCGGGTGGTGAGCTTAACGCCCTTATGCGTACAACGGTCGCCTTCACTCAGGCACAGGGTTCCTCGGCAAGCAACGTGATCCCCCCTGTCGCTACCCTGACAGCCAATATCCGCCTTAATCCCGAGGACAATATAGAATCTGCCCTTGAGAAGCTTAAATCGGATGTAAAATCGAAATTACAGAAGCCGGTCACGGTGAACTATAATGATACTGTCGATTGTAGCGACAGCATAAAGCTGACACTCATTAACGGTATGAATCCCAGCCGTATTTCAGAGACAGAATGTCCCGAGTATGACAAGGTTGCTCTTGCCGTTTCATCGACCTGGAAGGGATGCATAGTTTCTCCCTATCTTATGGTACAGTGCTCGGATAGCCGTCATTACGGCAGAGTAAGTGACAGAGTCTACCGCTTCTCCGCCATGGATCTGACATCGGAGGAGCGCACCACTATCCACGGAAATAACGAAAGGATCCGTATAGAATGTGCCAACAAGGCAGTAGAGTTCTATTTAAGACTTCTGTCAAGTTGCTGAGAAGCATTGGATTACTGTCAAATTTGACATAATTATACATACAAGAACTTGGTATTAAAACTTTTTTAACAAAAAATCAAAAAAATCGAAATTTATGATTGACTTATAATTATATTTATAGTATAATTACTCTGTTAATATCAGGTATTTATTTTTACCTGTTATTATATAATATTGTAAAAACACACGAACATCAGTGTGAAATTAAAGGAGGATAAAAATGTTAAGATGTCAATCCTGCGGAAAAGAACTTCCTGAAGGTTCTAAGTTCTGCGACGCTTGCGGTTCCCTCGTTTCCGAGGCTCCCGCTGCCAACACCTATGCATCCAACGATGCAAGCTTCAACGCTGCTCCTGCCAATGACGGCGGTATCGCAGCAAAGTTCAATTTAACCGATGATATGAAGAAGTATATCAAGTTCGGCGGTATCGCTATCGCTGCAATCATTGTTATAGTTCTCCTTATCTCCATCATCTCCTCTTTTGGTGAGCCCAAGACCAATCACGCTCTCTACTTCAAGGACGGCGAGCTTTGGTACAGCGAAAAGGCTAATGCTAAGGGTATCAATGAAATGGCTGATGATATATCCGATTACCCCAGACTCTCCGATGACGGTGAGGTTCTCGTTTATCTCGAAGAGGATGACAGCACTCTCTTCTGGCGTAACCCCAACAAGCCTAAGAAGCAGCCCGTAGAGATCAAGGACGAGGTTAGCGGATTCGCACTTACAGGCGACGGCAAGTACGTAATTATGCTTTCCGACGGCGACCTTTATGAGTACAGCATCAAGAAGGGCGAAGAGATCAAGATCGAAAACGATTCCGACCCTCAGTACATGAACGATGATTGTTACGTTTACACCGAACCCAAGGAAGTAACAAGAAAAGACGATGACGGTGATGAATACGACACAGAAGCATACAACTACTACATTAAGTCCTTCGGTAAGAAGAAGGAATCCGCAAAGGAGATCGTTTCCAAGGCTGATGAGCTTTATGCAGTAGATGAAGAAGAGCTTAAGTCCTTCTTCTATATTGAGGACGGCGACCTTTACTACCTTAATAAGGTTGGTAAGAAGGCAGAAAAAATTGACTCTGACGTTAGTTACGTTGCTAATACCTACACAGACGGTACAGCATATTACGTAAAGGAAACCGAATTCGACTTCACCGATTACATCGATACCGATGAAGAGCTCGATGAAGAAGAAAGAATGGTAGATTCCTACGAGCTTTGCTACTATGACGGCAAGGACAAGAAGACTGTAACAGAGCACTTCTATGAAGTAGAAGCTTACGGTCCTGTAGAAAAGGCTGCAATCGTTATCAACGTTAAGGATCCCTCCGACATTGATGAGGATGCTGAATACTTTGATTATTCCTCCATCGAAGAGAAGACCGTAATGGTAGTTGGTAACACTATCTGCGAGCTCAAGCATGATGACGCAGAATCCTTCAAGTTCAGCGAAAACGGTTCCCTTGTATACTACTTAGCAGATGCGAAGTATGACTACAGCGAATACGAGGATGATTTCGAAGATCACAATGCATCTATCGAAAGCGATTACGAAAGCTGGAAGGCAGATCTTCAGGACAGCTACGACAGCCACATGGAATGGTATGACGAAGGTTGGGAAGACAACGCATACGATTCTGTAGAAGACTATGCTAACAGCGACGATTACTGGGGCGACTACTATTCTTCCGTTGAAGAATATGCAGAGGGCAACTTCGAGACATATTATAAGTCCGTAGAGGATTACTGCGAAGGCGAATACATTAACGTTTCCTCCTCCGGCGCTACACTCTACAAGGCTAAGATAGCTAAGAATTCCGTTAAGGAAGCTGATGAGATCAACACAGATGTTAAGAGCTATTATCTCGTTGACCTTGAAAAGGGTAAGACTGTTGCTTACATCAAGGATTGGGATGAAAAGGACGGTTGCGGTACTCTCTTCGTAAACAAGAAGGAAGTTGATACCGACGTTGAAGGTATCAAAAACTTCATGACCGATTCCAAGAACTTCCTCTACTACAAGGATTACAAGGACGGCGAATGCACAGTATACCTTTGCAAGAACGGCAAGAAGGCTGTTGAGGTTGCAAGCGACGTTTCAGAGGCATACTTCACCGACAAAGGCGATATTCTCGTACTCAATGACTGTAACAGCAAGGGCGAGGGTACACTCAGCCTCTTCACCGGTAAGAAGGCTAAGACTATCGACGATGATGTTACATCCATCATTCCCGATATGAGCGCAAACCGTAACTGGTAAATAAGAACATAAAACAAGCCTGCATTCGCAGGCTTGTTTCAGCTTGTCGATAAACCTATCGACAAGCTGCCAGACTTCGAAAAAGGACGGTAGGTTTTCGTGAAAAGGTGCCGTCGGCGTACTAAGTACGGTAGTGCGCCTTTTCGCGGAAAAGTGTGAAAAAAGGGCTAAAACTCGATGTTTTAGCCCTTTTTGAATGCTTATTCGGTTGGTTTGGAGTATCAGATGTTAATTATTAAAAAATCTTTATGGGAGAATAAAACTTTTAATAATTATTAATTTCACACGTCCGACCAACTTTTTCGACAGTCTGAAACAAGCCTGCATAAAGCAGGCTTGTTTTTCTATTTGCATCCGTTGGGATATGAAGGGTTGTAGTAGTAATAATTTCTCGGATCGAGATCGTCTTTAACCATTTCAAGAGCCTCACCGAAACGCTGGAAGTGAACTATTTCACGCTGACGAAGGAATTTTATAGGCTCGATAACGTCGGGATTATCCACTAACTTAAGAATATTATCATAAGTAGTTCGTGCCTTCTGCTCTGCTGCAACTGTGTAAGAATAACGAGGTCCAAAAAACCAGTATTTATGCAGGTTTTCGGGATCGGCATTTTTGGGTAGCTGCAATCTCATAAGTGCAACATATCAAAAATTCCAGTGAATTTCGATGGGAACGTCCTTTGTTTTGGGGATTCTCTTGCCTACAGAAATATAGTCAATCAGGATCTCAACCATCTCACGATTCAGGTGCTCAAGATTGGTATAGCGTTCGATAATTTCCTTTCGATTGTCACCGACTTCAAGCTTTACACCCAGTTCTTCAATGCGTCTGCGGCTGTCTGCAATCAGGCGTTCCAAACGGTCACGATCATCAACAAAGTCTTTTGACATTACAGAGTAGTCGGATGCACTGATCAGTCCCTTGACCTTATCCATGTACAGTTCACGAATGCCCTTAGACAACTCCGCAACACGCTTTTCATAGGTGGCGATGTTTTTAAGGATACTGTCTTTCTGCACCTGCAGATTGCCCGCGAATTCGATCTTTCTTTCCAAATCGTCCTTGTTCAGATACTCCTCGGAAAGGCGGTTCAGTTCGTCAATGACCATCTGCTCCAATTTGTCAACCGAGATAAAGGAGCCGATGCAGGCATCCTTCGCCACGTGACGGTTGGAGCACTGCAAATAGTGCTTGCCCCGATTTTTAGAGGAGCGCATCACATATCCGCAGTTGGCACAGCGTGCCTTCCTTGCAAACAGTCCGATGGTGCCCACGTCAAAAGGTTTTGCCCGTTCCTTGATCATCTTCTGCACTCTGTCCCAAAGCTCGCGGTCGATGATGGGTTCGTGAGTACCTTCAACAATATACCATTGACTTTTGGGGCGTGGCTTGTTCTGCTTGGTCTTGTAGGAAATACTGCCGTACTTGCCCTGCACCATGTTGCCGATGTAGATCTCATTGACCAGCATATCGGAAATTGCAAAGTACTTCCAAAGGGTGCTGTTCTTGGCGGTAGGCTGTTTGTAGCGCAGACCTTGCAGACGCTTATATTCGGTTGGATTGGGAATGCCCCTGTCATTGAGCATACGGGCGATTGCGGTTTTTCCATAGCCTTGGGAGAAAAGTGTAAATACCTCACGAACAACAGAGGCGGCTTCCTCGTCAATGATCAGATGTCCTTTTTGATCGGGGTCTTTCTTGTACCCGTAAAGAGCAAAGGCACCGATGTGAAATCCGTTTTCACGTCTGCTTTTCAGAACGCTGCGGATGTTGTCGGACATATCCTCTAAGTACCACTCGTTTACAAGTCCGTTGATCTGTCGGGACTTCTTATTTCCCTTGTTGTCGGTATCGGCATTGTCCACGATGCTGATAAAGCGGATTCCCCAAATGGGGAACAAACCGTGGATGTACTTTTCCACCAGCTCCAGCTCACGGGTAAAACGGGATTGTGTCTTGCAGAGGATAATATCAAATTTTCTTGCTTCTGCGTCCTGCAGCAGATGGTTGAACTCCGGTCGGCGTCTGTCTGCACCGGCATAATCATCGTCGCTGTAAATACAGTATATCTCCCACCCCTGTTCGATAGCGTATTGCACCAGCATAGCCTTTTGATTTTGGATACTGCCCGAGTCGTCGGTTTCAAGTTGCTTATTTCTATCTTCTTCGGATAAGCGGCAATAAATAGCTACTTTCAATTTTTCATCTCTTTTTGAGATAGAACAAGCTGTTTCCACATCCATTATATTAAAAATGTTTTTTTTAGTCACGCTTTTTCGCAAAAGCTTCCGCTTTTGCTTCTTTCTAAAGTATTGATAAGCTCTATCCACTTGTCAGTGAATTCTCGCTCAGTTGTAGTGCTTTCGCCGCTTTTGAAAACACTAACGCAAACGGTTTTAGACTCTTTGTTTTCTGCCATATAAAACCTCCTAAAGTTGGTACTACACTATATGAAAAGCGGCAAGTCCGCTATTCCGAGAGTGCGTACCCGAAGGATGAAAAGCGAGATTTACTTTGGCAAGAAAATTGTAATTGAAATGTTCACAATTATGGAGTATAATCTTCTAATGATTATGAAACACAAACGGCAAGGAATGATACTATGAACGACAACAAAGAGATGCTGGGCACTGCACCGATCGGAAAGCTGCTGTTTAAGCTTGCGCTTCCCACGGTGGTGGCTCAGCTTATTAATATGCTCTACAACATCGTTGACCGCATTTACATCGGTCATATGCCCGGTGACGGCAGCATGGCGCTGACAGGCGTTGGCGTATGTATGCCTATCATTATGATCATATCCGCTTTTGCGGCTCTTATCAGCTCCGGCGGTGCACCAAGGGCATCCATATATATGGGCAAGGGGGATAACGAATCCGCCGAAAAGATCTTGGGCGGTTGCTTTACGCTTCAGCTCTTTATCTCCGCAATTTTGACCGCCGTACTGCTGATCTGGAACGAAGATCTTCTTTTGATGTTCGGCGCAAGCAAGAATACCATCGGCTACGCAACGAGCTATATGAATATTTACGCCATCGGCACGATCTTCGTTCAGCTTACCCTCGGTATGGGTGCATTTATCACCGCCCAGGGCTTTGCCAAGGTTGGTATGATGACGGTGCTCATCGGTGCGGTCAGCAATATTATTCTTGACCCCATTTTCATTTTCGGCTGTAACCTCGGTGTAAGGGGTGCGGCACTGGCTACCATCATTTCTCAGGCGATCTCTTGTGTGTGGGTGCTCAGCTTCTTGCGCGGGAAGAAGACCTACTTAAAGCTTCAGCGGAAGAATATGCGTATTGACACAAAGCTTGTTTTGCCGTGTGTGGCGTTGGGACTTTCTGCATTCATTATGCAAAGCAGTGAGAGTGTGATCTCGGTCTGCTTTAATTCTTCGCTTCTAAAATACGGCGGCGACATTGCCGTGGGTGCAATGACGATCCTCACCGGCGTGATGCAGTTTGCAATGCTGCCTATGCAGGGTATCGCCCAGGGTGCACAGCCAATTTCCAGCTATAATTACGGTGCAAAAAATACCGACCGAGTAAAGAAGACCTTCAGACTGCTTCTGACCTCCTGCGTTGTCTATTCCTTTGTTATCTGGTGTGCTATTATGCTGTTCCCCCAGGTGTTTGCAGGGATCTTTACACCCGACAAAGAGTTGATCGACTTTACCGCAAACGCTTTGCGTATTTACTGCGGTGTTATGTGCATTTTCGGTATTCAGATCGCTTGTCAAATGACCTTTGTTTCCACCGGCAATGCACCTTGTTCCATTATTGTTGCCATCGTGCGTAAATTCGTCCTGCTTCTGCCGTTTATTTATTTGATTCCCAATCTTGTGCAGGATAAGACGATGGGCGTTTACCTTGCCGAGCCGATGGCAGATATCATAGCAGTAACCTTTACGGCAATCCTTTTTGCCGTTCAATTCAAAAAATCACTTAAAAAAGTAGAAATGGAGAAGATACAATGAAAATTGCAGTAACCTATGAAAACGGAGAGATCTTTCAGCACTTCGGTCATACCGCACAGTTTAAGCTCTACGAGGTAGAGGATGGTAAAATCGTAAATACTGAAGTAGTGGATACCAACGGAAGCGGCCACGGCGCATTGGCGGGTCTGCTTTCTTCGCTGAATGCAGACGTCCTTATTTGCGGCGGCATTGGCGGCGGTGCACAGATGGCTCTGGCACAGGCAGGCATCAAGCTTTTAGGCGGTGTCCACGGTGATGCAGACAAGGCAGTGGAGGCTTTCCTTGCAAACAATTTAAACTATGACCCCGAAGCCAAGTGTGACCACCACGACCATCACCACGGTGAGGGACATACCTGCGGAAACCACGGCTGCGGCAGCAACTGCGGTTCCCACGGTTGTCATTAAATCAACAAAGACGTTGCTTCGTTGCAGCGTCTTTTTTTATTAAGGAAAAGTTATTAATGCGCCTAAAACTTGAAAAACTCAATTTTATTTTGAAAAACACCTAAAAATTATTGAAAATATCCGCCAATTGTGGTATAATATCTGTATATACTAACCTTCGGAGGTTTCCTATGGCTATCAGTTACAATAAACTGTGGAAATTACTTATTGATAGAGGACTTAAAAAGACCGAGCTTGTTAAGCTATCGGGCATCACTTCCAACGCTATGGCGAAAATGGGCAGGAATGAATCTGTTCAGGTGGACACCTTGGGCAAGGTTTGTGCTGTCCTTGGTTGTAATGTGGACGACATTATGGAGTTTGTCCCCGATGAAGCAAAGGGGGACAAATAAGATGGCACCCCAAAATAAACTTGGCATTACCAGTTCTCCCGAACTTGCAGAAGCAGAGGAACGCATCAGCAAGAAGAAAGCCGTAGAGCTTTTCGAAAACGGCTTACTTGACCGCTTGGAGGCAGGCACGACTGCTTCGCTGAAAGCTATCCATAAATATCTATTTGACGAGATCTACGACTTTGCCGGCGAGCTTCGCACCGTGAATATCGCAAAGGGTAATTTCCGTTTTGCTCCGCTTATGTATCTGGAAGCGGCACTTGCCAATATCGACAAGATGCCTCAATCCACTTTTGATGAGATCGTGGAGAAATACGTGGAAATGAATATTGCCCATCCATTCCGCGAGGGCAACGGCAGAAGCACACGTATCTGGCTGGATTGCATCTTTAAGAAGGAGATCGGCAAGGTGGTCGATTGGAGCAAGGTGGATAAAGAGGACTATCTGCTCGCAATGGAGAGAAGTCCTATCAAGGATATTGAGATCAAGCATATCCTGAAAAACGCCCTGACCGATGATATCCATAGCCGTGAAGTTTATATGAAGGGCATCGACCACAGCTACTACTACGAGGGCTATACCACCTTCAAGACGGAAGAATTGTAAAATCCCAAAGTATCAATTTGACACTTTGGACTCTTTTGCAAAGCATCGACTATAATCACTGGAAAGTACTACAAGCTTTAATATAGAGGAGTTATAACTTATGACAGGCGAAAAATTTACTTTAATGCAATATTCTATTAGTGCCATACTCGGTTTAATTGAAGCAGAAGATTTTGTTATTCCCGAAATAC
>SVTI01000046.1 GCA_015063855.1 Oscillospiraceae bacterium | reverse complement strand
CAGGTTGAGTTTGATTGCATTAAATAAGCTTTAATTATAATGATGCTCTACTCATCCACCGTTGCGACGGTCCCCCTTCTCTTGCTAGAGAAGGCAGGGGCCCCCGTCCTTCGTTTGCGAAAGATGTACTGTCACAGCAAACTCCCCGATAAACTATAATTTGTAGATATGCTTATTTCGGGCATTGAATTAATGATATTTGCTAACTCCAAGCCCGAAGAGCAGGGTGCAGGGCAAAGCCCTGCCCGCGGCACCTGCAAAATAAACTCTTCTATTTTGCCAAAATAACGGTTGACTAAAAAATTATTTATGATAGAATATAATCGGATGATATTAAATGAGGTGATGAGATGGGCAGAGCATCGGTAAAGGAAAACAAAAATATATATCAGTTAACAAGAGAAAATTTAGGCTATACACGTGAACGTGCAGAGGAAGTATTGGGTGCTGTTTCGGCAGAGCGAATCGAGAAGATAGAGAACGAAAAGACTACAGCCTATCCTGAAGAGATCCTATGCATGGCAGAAAAGTATAACGAGCCAAAGCTATGTAATTATTTCTGCTCAAACGAATGTCCTATAGGTAAGAAATACGTTCCCGAAATAAAGACTAAGGAGCTGGCTCAGATAGTTCTTGAAATTCTTGCATCCCTTAATTCAATGGAACGCAAGAAGGAGAGATTTATAGAAATTGCCTCGGACGGAACAGTGCGTCAGGATGAGCTGGAGGATTTTGTTTACATACAAAAGGAGCTTGAAAGAATTTCCGTTACCGTTGAAGCACTTCAGCTATGGACCGAAAAGATGATATCTATTGGTATTATCGACCGTGATGCCTATGAGGAAGAGTTAAAAAAATAGGGGTTGTCAAAATGACAACCCCAAATTATTATTCGTTATAGACAGATATTAACCGTTTTTCTGCCGGCTCTGTGCCTTAACCTTGATGGGAAGACCGAAGAGGTTAATGAATCCGCCTGCATCAGACTGATCATAAACGTCATCCTCGTCGAAGGTTGCGATTTCCTCGCTGTAGAGAGTATAGGGAGATGTAACACCTGCATTGATCATGTTACCCTTATAGAGCTTGAGTGTTACGTCACCTGTAACTGTCTCCTGAGTCTTGTCAACGAAAGCGGTGAGAGCCTCACGGAGAGGAGTGAACCACTGACCGTTGTAAACGAGGTCTGCAAACTTAACTGCCATAGTTTCCTTATAGTGCTGAGTATCGCGGTCAAGACAGATTGTCTCAAGAACCTGATGAGCACGGTAAAGGATAGCGCCGCCGGGAGTTTCGTATACACCACGGCTCTTCATACCAACGAGACGGTTCTCAACGAGGTCTGCAAGACCGATACCGTTAGCACCGCCAAGCTCGTTTAACTTCTTAACGAGGGAAACAGCGTCCATCTTAACGTCGTCGATAGCAACGGGAACACCCTTCTCAAAGCTGATCTTTACATAGGTGGGCTTATCGGGAGCCATCTCGGGAGATACACCCATTTCAAGGAAGCCGGGCTTGTTGTAGAGAGGCTCGTTTGCGGGATCCTCAAGGTCGAGACCCTCGTGGGAAAGGTGCCAGAGGTTCTTATCCTTGGAGTAGTTGGTCTCACGGGTTATCTTAAGAGGAATGTTGTGTGCTTCTGCATAAGCGATCTCCTCTTCACGGGATTTGATATCCCATTCACGCCAGGGAGCGATGATAGCCATATCGGGAGCGAATGCCTTGATGGTAAGCTCAAAACGAACCTGGTCGTTACCCTTACCTGTACAGCCGTGGCAGATAGCGTCGGCGCCTTCTGCAAGTGCGATCTCAACGATACGCTTAGCGATACAGGGTCTTGCAAAGGATGTGCCGAGAAGGTAATCCTTTTCATAAACTGCACCTGCCTGCATGGTGGGGAAAATGTAATCCTCTACGAATTCCTTTTCGAGGTTTTCAATATAAAGCTTGGATGCGCCTGTCTTGAGAGCCTTTTCTTCAAGACCGTCAAGCTCTGTGCCCTGTCCAACGTCGCCGGAAACTGCGATAACCTCACAGTTATTGTAGTTTTCCTTTAACCACGGAATAATTATTGAGGTGTCAAGACCTCCTGAATATGCAAGAACTACCTTCTTGATATCTTTTTTGTTCATGATATATGTCCTCCGACTGATTTATTATTCATCATTATGCGTATAATTATACAACTGTTTTTTCGGTTTGTCAATAGCATATCGATAATTATATCATTATTATATAAATTAGTCAATAATTTCGTAAAAGAATTTTAGTTTTTGGAGATTATAACCTTAAAACAGCCGATAACTATTGACTTTTACCTATCGAAAGATGATATAAACAACTGAAATTAAGGGTAAAATATTCAATTCAGAGGTGATAAAATGAAATGGTTTTTATATTATACCGTCAGTTTGATCGTTAATTTCACAATGATTGTTATATTCAGAACTGATATCAACGTTGATGTATCCTCGGCTTCCCCTGCTTTTCTGTTGATTCTTTCTGCATTTATGTCTGCATATTTTTACACAAACAGAAAAAAAGAGGATTTTGGTACAAATTATTACAGTGATATCGGGTTTACAGATGATGAATGGATAACGGTGTCTCTGTACGCATGCCGTTCTTGTCTGGCTTGTATTCCGCTGTACATACCTTTTATCTTTTTCTTTGATATATTAATAAAATCTCTTGTCCCCGTACTTATCTTTATTATATCCATGATCGGCGGTGTAGTTTTTTACAGAATTAAATTCCGAAAAGAGCTTCACTCTCGCTTCGAAAATGAAATAAAAGAGCTTGAAGCGCAGAAAAAGCGTGAAGAATCGGGTAAGTGGAAACAGTAATGTAAATTATACGTTATTCATTGCAGGATATTTATTGCAAAAAAGTGATAACTATGATAGAATTAAGGTATCGGTAAAATATCGAGTTAGGTTAAACGTTCACGTCTTTATGTGCTGATGGGTACGAGCTCTGCCTCCCTTGTCTAAAGGGAGGGGGACCGCTTGCGGTGGAGGGATATCAAAAAAACGAAATGAAACCAAAGCATAACAAATTATTAACTAATACTGCAAGAATGCTCAGAAAAAACATGACCAAAGAAGAAAAGCATCTTTGGTATGATTATTTAAGATCATATCCTGTAAGATTTTTAAAGCAGAAAGTAATAGATGATTATGTGGTAGATTTCTACTGTTCAAAAGCAAGATTGATAATCGAGCTTGACGGCTCACAACACTATACAGAAAAAGGCGTAAATAAGGATACTGTCAGAACACGCCGTTTAGAAGAAAGAGATTTAACAGTATTGAGAATACCAAATAAATTAATACATGAAAATTTTGAAGGTGTGTGTAAATATATCGACAGAGTAGTCGTTGAAATGTTAGACAAGTAAAGCTGTTAGCTTTTGGTATCCCTCCACCGCAAGCGGTCCCCCTCCCTTTAGGCAAGGGAGGCTCGAACTCGTATCCATCGCTAAATAAAGACGTGGAAATTACACTCGCTTTTTGTTGAGAGATAAAAATGCGGTTTGGGAATATAGGCTGTAGTCTTATTAATCAAGTTGCAATGCTTACGAATTAAGTATATTAAAATATCTTAGTTAAACGACAAAATCACTTAAACAAAAGCCTCCCTTGTCTAAAGGCGGCTGACGCTCCAAATCTATGATTTGGTTAGCGGAAGTTGTGCCATGGTAGAGGGGGAGTGCTTGCGGTGGAGGGATATTTGATCATAAACGGATTGAAATTTAATGTAAGAAAGGAACAAACAAAATGAACGTTTCGGCATTGGGTAACGCGATAAAAAATAATATAAGCAGGGCTTTGATGGGCAAGGATAACGAGATAGGGCTTATGCTCTGTGCATTTTTTGCGGGAGGTCATATACTTTTGGAGGATGTGCCCGGTACCGGTAAAACGACATTGGCAAACGCCCTTGCGAGATCTGTAGGTCTTAACTGCAAGCGTATACAGTTTACCCCCGACCTTTTACCTGCAGATATAACAGGTGTTGACTTCTTCAATATGAAGACTCAGGAATTCACCTTCCATCCCGGTCCCGTATTTTCAAATATAATCATCGCGGACGAGATAAACCGCGCCACACCCCGTACCCAGTCGGCTTTGCTTGAATGTATGCAGGAGAAGCAGGTTACCGTAGGCGGTAACACCTATATACTTAACGACCCCTTCTTTGTTATAGCTACACAGAATCCCATAGAGACCAAGGGCACATTTGCGCTGCCAGAGGCACAGACCGACCGTTTTATCATGAAGCTTTCCCTCGGTTATCCCGAGCAGAGAGCCGAGATGAATATATTAAAGGGCTATAAGGCGGCAAATCCCTTAAACGATCTTCGTCCCGTTTGCTCTGCGGGGGATATTGCCGCTGCAAGAAAAACGGTAGAGAATATTACAGTCAGTGAGGCTGTGGCGCAGTATATTATCGATATAGCCAATGCCACACGAAGCGATGAAAATATCCGTCTCGGTGTCAGCCCCCGAGCATCTCTTGCGTTGATGAGGCTCTCTCAGGCTTGTGCGGCTTTGGGCGGCAGAGATTATGTTCTCCCCGATGACGTAAAGCTTATGGCAGTACCCTGCCTTGCTCACCGTATCATGCCCGAATCTATGAGAGCGCTATCCCTTGCATCAACCAACGAAGCACTTATACAGAGAATACTTGATGAGGTAAAATCACCTATAGTATAGAGGTAAAAATGTATTTTGTTATCTTATGCGCCGTTGCGGTCATATATTATCTGATATATGCAAGACGCTTTCGGAAAAACGCCCTTGAGGGCTTTGAATATTCGGCAAAGACAAGCAGTCACGAGTTGTATGAGGGTGACGAGTTCTACCTCTATGAAAGCATTGTCAATGCCAAGGATATGCCTATGCCGAATATCAGAGTAGAGACTCAGCTTCCCTATGGGCTTGACTTCTGTCTCTATGACGGTGAGAGTGCAAGAAGAGCGAACCGCAACAGGGTTGAGAGTATTTTTGTTCTCAAGCCGAATAATACGGTAGACCGCCGTTGGAGGATAATTGCAAAGAAGAGAGGTGTATATTACCTCGGTTCGGTTCACGTTACGGTAAGCGACCTCTTCGGCATTATTAAAATATATACACATTACGATATGGAGAAGGGTCATTCCAACAGAATCACCGTCCTTCCAAAAACTATTGATATCGAAAAATGCTTTGCTCCGGCAACCGACCCTTACGGTGATGTAACAACTAATTTCAATCTCTTATCCGACCCCCTTATATGGGCGGGTGCGAGAGAGTACGTGGGCGGTGACCCTATAAATAAAATAAATTGGAAGAGCACGGCCCGACTTCATAAGCCGATGGTGAATATCGATGAATATAACGAGAAGCATTCCTACGATATCATCTTCAATATCCAGTCTCAGGCGCGAGAAAACGAGGGAACTGTCCCTCAGAACACCGCCATATCCGAAATGGGAATATCGCTCTGTGCATCTATAATCGATCAGAGCTGTACCAAGGGTATATCGGTCAGATTGCTTGCCAATTCGGTAAACGAGGATAACGATGGCGAATATTTTATTTCCCGGGAGTACAAGGACAGAGGAGATCTTATACATGCCATGCGTATGCTTGCCGAGATGCGATCCGAGATATCCTGCCGATTTGAGAGGATGCTCGATAAGCTTTTGGCTGAGGATATTTTAAGTAAGAACAGAAGCATTATAATTATCAGCCCCTACGTAGACAAGGAAACTGCGGATTTTACATCGGCTCTTGTGGATAAGGGAATAGACGCGTCGATATTCGTTACCTCCCACAGAAGCACAGCCATAGAGCTGCCCCGAAGTGTACCCGTATTTTATAAGACTTATAAATAAACGAGGATTTTATGATTGATACAAGGCGATACAGTAAAATAGCGAAATTACTTTCGGTGATTGCGGTAATACTCGCCATCATCCCCGTTCTCTATGCCTTTATTTTTGCAGGTCTTGAAAAATGGGGCGCGCTTATATCTATAGCCTTACCCGTTTTATTTATAAGCCTCGGCTACGGTATGCAGGCTCTTGTTTCGAGGGTGATAGGCTATAAAAAGCAGGACAAGGAGATAGAGGTAAACGGCAAGCTTCAGTACGTAAGTCCGGGTGCGGCGGCATTTCCGATATTTATATGCGGACTTATCGGTGTAGGTATGTACCACCTTGAAAAATATCTTCTTGCTTATTTTGAGGTATCCTACGATCCCTACAGCGTTTATATATTTCTTATACCCGCAGGACTTGCGGTATTGGCCGTTGTGGGATGTGTATTTTGGTTCTATCCCTACGACAAGCTTCTGCCCATGTCCTCTCTTGCGTTTTTTGGCGGAGTGTTCATGTTTACCTTTATGCTGTCCGTCCTGTTTTTACAGGTGAGTACGGCTCTTCTCACCGTCTGCTTTATCCTCTTCTTTATCATTTTTATGACGGTGAGCAATCTTCGTAACATAGAGGATTCGATAAAGCATGCTAAATTCAGAATGCCTGAGAATGATTTTCGTTCCTATAATTTTTCGCTGACGGTCAAGTACCTTGTTATGACCTTTCTTATAGCGACACTTGTTTTTTCCTGTATTTATGCGGTAAGCTCCAATATACGTCTTACCCCCGAGCCTATAGAGCAGGAGAAGGCCGAATGGACTGCCCAGGATCACGGCAGTATGGGTATTAAAAACGATTCCGAGGACGGCTTTGATGCAGGGATCGAGCTTGAGGAAAGCAGCTCGGGAACTACCTTTACACAGCTTTTGAGCTATATAGTGGTTATAGGCGGTTTTATAGCACTTTTACTCTACCTGATGTTTAAGAAAAATCTTTTCGGTAAGCTGTTTGCACTTTTGTCCGAGGTATGGAGCGGATTTTTTGAATTTTTTGCCGAGCTTTTCGATATGATAGGCCGTATCGGGCATAAGGACGTATATGAATTTCCTCTGAGCTACGTAGACACCGAGGGCTCGGTAGACCCTTATATCGACTATGAGGTGACCTACGGAGAAAATGCCCATCTTCTGAAGCTTTCGGTAAAGGAATTTGACCAAAGACTTGATAAGATAGAGAGCTTTGAGGAGAAATATGCCTATGCGTATTCCACCTATTGCGGGCTTATCCGCTTAGGGGATAACGGTATTAAGCGCTCGGACACTCCCCGTGTTCTGACACAGAAATTAAAGGCTCAGCGTAAGGCGGACCTTGAAAGAGCGACTCCCATTTACGAGGACATACGTTACAGACTTATCAAGCCTTCGTCACCCGATAAAAATGAGTATAAGGAGCTTGTATCCCTTGTACATTCACTTTTGAAAATAGTTTAGGAGCTTATAATGAAGAGAATAATCTGTATATTTTCAGTATTACTGCTCTGTCTCTTTGGTATCGGTTGCGACAGAAGCAAGGATCCTATGACAGATAAGGAAGAAAAGGTACCGAAAAATGACAAGGAGATCGTTTCTTCGTGCAGAGTTCCCAAAATCATCTCCGATACCTCCTGGCTTAATTACGATGAGGATTGCACCGAGGCTATAAGCTTCAATTCCGAGCTTGACTTCTCATATTTTTGCAGTTGCGGTGAGCCTGTAGGTGACTATGATCTTTATGACCGCTATGCCTATATTGAGGAGGAAGGGATAATAAGGCTCTCGGGTGAGGATATGCCGGATGAGGACGTTGAGCTTATTTATTATGATGAATGCTACCTCGCTCTTTCATTCAGGGACACAGGTATCCGTATCTTTGTGGATGAGGATCTTGTATTTAAGGATATAGCTCCCATGGAGAATATGGACGTATATGCGGACGAGGGCTGGATGTATACCTGTATTCTCGGGTACGGTGACGATAAATTAAAAATAGCTCCTTATGGCTATGACGGTGATGCACGGGGGGAATTTGAAGAATATATCACCGACATTGCCGTTACCGATGACGTGAAATTCTGTAATACCGAAACGGTGGTTGAAAACGGCAATGCCGAAACAAATACAGAGGAGCTCTCCCAAGAGGACTATGAATATATCGGAGAATTTTTTACAGGTGCATTTATCCATTTAAATGTGGACGGGATAATAGATAACGTTAACTTCTACGGTAAAACCGAGGTGTGGAATTAAAGATAAAAACAATCAAAAAACGCTTTTCGAGGCAGGATCGAAAGGCGTTTTTATATTTAATGTATAGAAAATCGCTTTATTTCGTGTGAGTTGTTCGCACTTCAGAAATGGGCGAAATTCGGTGCGCCCGGCGGCGCTTTATTCATTGATTTTATCGGCAATATTGATTACAGCCTTGCCTTTTGTTAATGCGATATCAACGAATTTTTCTGCATTTCCGAAGGGATGCTCGATATAAGCGACTACATAGTCACACTGCTTTAACATCCAAAGATTTCTTTTATATACTGCGAATCTCTTGGGTACAGATTCCAGACCTTCGGGGTAAATAGTGTTGTCATTATATGAAGCTCTGGGAGTATTTAAATATGCGAGTACGATATTATATTTGATATTCGGTATTTCGTTTTTAAGCTCTTCCAATATCGCTGAGACATGATGATCAAATGCTCCGTTATTACCCACGTAGAAGGTGTCTATGTCTTTTTCCGAAATCAATTCACGTATTGTTTCTTTTAATATTTTATCGATGCTTTTTCGTATTTGCTTGTGACCGAAAAAACAACAGTTTCCCATAAATATCACCTCTTAAAATAATGTGAATATCCTAAAAGGATATCTACATTATTTTAACATATCCTAATAGGATATACAATATATATATAATATTTTTAAGAGGTATTTTTATGATAGATTACGTTTTAATAGGCAAGCAGATACGGTCTGCCAGAAGGTCGCTTAACTGGACACAGGCATATCTGGCGGAGAGATCGGGTATTGAGCCTTCAAATATTTCTCATATAGAGCGCGGAGCAACCAAGGTCAGCTTGCCTACGCTTGTTGCAGTTGCGAATGCTCTTGAGGTTAGTGTTGATCAATTACTTTATACCAACATGAAGAAGAGCTCTCACGTTTCGATAGATTCGATAAACGAGTTGATCTCAGATTGCGACGATAAAGAATTAAATGCGATAACCGAAATTATCAAAACAACAAAAAGTATATTGCGAAAATAATCAAAAAACGCTTTTCGAGGCAGAGTCGAAAGGCGTTTTTATATTTATATTATGACCGGGACAGTTGTCCTTATCTTGATTTATTTAAGATAATATGTTATTATAAATCTACAAGGGAGGGATAACATGAAAAGGATATTATGCGCTGTATTTTATACCATGTCTTTATGTTTTTTGGTTTTATTTTTCATAAAGACGTTTTTCGTTATAGAAAGCTCAGCGGGCTTAAGGCTTTCTCTGCTTCTTGTGTCGGCGGCTTCAGGCTATATCGCTTCACGGATACTGTCAAGAACCTGTCCCGACAGACGGTACGTTATTATGAAAAGTACCTTTATCGGATTGTTTTTAATATATATCTTTTTCCTGTGTGATCTTGTTTTATTTGATACGTATTTCGGCAGAAGCATCAATTCCATGAGTGAGCTTTCCTTTGGAGAATATTTCGATCGAAGAGTTAATCTGATCCCCTTTTCGACTATAATCGGATTTTTTGACAGAGATGCGTATATTTACAGCTTTATTGTCAACATCATTGGAAATCTCTTTGCCTTTGCGCCCATGGGATTCTTTCTTCCCTTGTTATTTAAGAAGATCGACAGGTGGTATAAGCTTGTATTGACGGTTGCGGTGATAGTGACGGCGGTAGAGCTTTTACAGCTTTTAATGCGTACCGGCTCATGTGATACCGATGATCTCATACTCAACACCTTCGGTGCGTATCTGGCTTATATTATATTAAAGATTCCCGTAATTAAGGAATTGTGCGATGATATAACCGTTTTCAATACAATAAAAAGTAAGCATATATAAGGAGCGTTATTATGAGCGGCAGTATGTACGAGGAATTGTTCAGAGATACCTTCCCGTTTTGGAATGAAATAAGTGATGAGGAAAGGGAGCTTGTACGTTCCCATACAAATACTTTTAAGTATAAAAAGGGTGAGAGCGTACACTCAAGCGACGGATGCTCGGGAGTATTTATGGTTCGCTCGGGCTGTCTTCGCGTTTATATAATGAGCGAGGAGGGCAAGGATATCACCCTTTACAGATTGCATCCGGGAGATATGTGTATGCTTGCGGCATCCTGCGTTATTCAAAGTATAACCTTCGATGTTTTTGTAGATGCGGAGGAGGACAGCGAGTGTTGTGTTATAGAGGGAAATGCATATTCAAGGCTGTCTGAGGGTAATCCCACAGTTAAGATATTTTCACTTGAGACTGCGGTAAGCCGTTTTTCGGATGTTATGTGGGTAATGCAGCAGATACTTTTTATGAGCATGGATAAACGCCTCGCCATTTTTCTCTATGACGAGGCGCTGAGGACTTCTTCGGATGTTATAAATTTAACTCATGAGCAGATAGCCAGGTATATGGGTTCAGCCCGTGAGGTGGTATCACGTATGCTTAAATATTTCTCAAACGAGGGTATCGTTGAGTCCTCCCGTAAGGAGGGTATAAGGATCCTTGACAGGAGGAGGCTTCGTGATTTAGCTCTCTAAGAGTCCGATTATTGCGTTTTTGGATTTTGCACCGACACTCTTGCTTGTAACCTTGCCATTCTTGATAACTACAAGAGTAGGGATGCTGAATATCCCGAATTCACCCGCAAGCTCAGGCTCGTGGTCTACGTTTATCTTGGCGATAACGTACTCGGGGTGCTCCTCGGCTAACTTGTCTATTGTGGGAGCAAGAAGCTTGCAGGGACCGCACCAGTCTGCATAGAAGTCGAGAAGAACCGGTTTGTCGCTGTGCTTGATCTCTTCAAATTTTTCTTTATTTAAGTGTAATACTGACATTATATTTTACCTTAACGGGTGTTTCCGTTTCCTTTCTTATCTTGTGTCTTTATTATACCCGTTTTTTAGAGAAAGTTCTGTGACAAGGTCACATAAATCATACTTATTTTTTGTACATACATTATAAAAGCGAGTGATATAAGTCACTCGCTTTATTATTAAACTTTACCTCGGGCACTGAACGATAAATTGCATTTTGCTCCACACCCGATTTGCCGCTACAAGCCGCGTCTGCTTAGCCGAGTCTTGCCTCGAGAGCAGCGAGCTCCTCATGAAGCTCTGCGGGAACTCTTTCGCCGATCATAGCGTAGAATTCCTTGATGTTAGCGATGTCTTCCTTCCAGGAAGCGGTATCAACACGGAGAAGCTCATTGATGGTATCGAGATCGATATCAAGACCTTCGATGTTGATGTCCTCTGCCTTGGGAACGAAACCGATAGCGGTCTCCACAGCATCTACCTTATCTTCGCATCTTGCGAGAATCCACATAAGAACACGCATATTGTCACCGAAGCCGGGCCAAATGAAGTGACCTTCGTCATCGGTACGGAACCAGTTAACGTGGAATATCTTGGGAGCGTTGGGGATCTTCTTACCCATATCGAGCCAATGCTGGAAGTAGTCACCCATATCGTAACCAACGAAGGGTCTCATAGCCATGGGGTCACGACGAACTACACCGACTGCACCTGCAGCTGCTGCTGTGGTCTCGGAAGCCATGATAGAACCAACGAAGGTACCGTGCTGCCAGCTTGTTGACTGGTATACAAGGGGAGCAGTCTTTGCACGACGACCGCCGAATACGATAGCGGAGATCGGCACACCTGCGGTAGAATTGAACTCGGAAGAAATGCAAGGACAGTTCTGAGCAAGAGCTGTAAATCTGGAGTTGGGATGAGCACCCTTTTCACCGGATTCGCAGTCCCAGGGCTCGCCCTTCCAGTTAACTGCATTCTTAGGAGGATTCTTATCAAGACCTTCCCACCAAACTGTATTGTTCTCAAGGTTGTGAACAACGTTGGTGAAGATGGTGTCTCTCTTAGTTGTGAGAAGTGCGTTGGGGTTGGACTTCATGTTAGTACCGGGAGCAACACCGAAGAAACCGTTTTCGGGGTTAACTGCCCAAAGTCTGCCGTCCTGACCAACTCTGAGCCATGCGATATCGTCACCTACGCACCATACCTTATAACCCTTCTTAGCATAAACTTCGGGGGGAATAAGCATTGCAAGGTTGGTCTTACCGCAAGCGGAGGGGAATGCTGCGGAGATGTACTTAACATCACCGTCGGGACCTTCGATACCGAGGATGAGCATATGCTCTGCCATCCAGCCTTCCTTCTTACCGAGGTAGGAAGCGATACGAAGAGCGAAGCACTTCTTGCCGAGAAGAACGTTTCCGCCGTAACCGGAGTTAACGGACCAGATTGTGTTGTCTTCGGGGAAGTGAACGATATATCTCTTTTCTTCATCGAGCTCTGCTCTTGCATGGAGACCCTTGATAAAGTCTGCACTATCACCGAGAGCGTCGATTACTTCTTTACCTGCTCTTGTCATAATGAGCATGTTGAGTACTACGTAGATAGAGTCGGTAAGCTCGATACCGATCTTAGCGAAATCGGAGCCTACAACACCCATGGAGTAAGGAATTACGTACATGGTCTGACCCTTCATGGAACCCTTGAAGAGCTTGCCGAGCTTATCATAGCATTCGGTGGGATCCATCCAGTTGTTGATATTACCTGCATCTTCCTTCTTGGAGGTGCAGATGAAGGTTCTGTGCTCTACACGAGCAACGTCGTTAACTGCGGTTCTGTGAAGGTAGCAGTTAGGGAGAAGCTCCTGATTGAGCTTGATCATTTCGCCTGTTGCGAATGCCTGTTCAAGAAGAGCCTGTCTCTGCTCTTCGCTGCCGTCGATCCAAACAATGTTGTCGGGCTGTGTGAGAGCTGCCATCTCATCGATCCAGCTCTTTACAAAAGTATTATTTGTCATGGGGTTTTCCTCCTGATTAATATTCATCTTAGCAGATTCAGGAAATTTATTATCAAAATCCAAAATCAATTTTATTATATAATATTTTTGCCCAAAATGCAATACCATTTTGTGACGTACGGCCCGTTTTTACAAATTGTTAAATTCTTGCCGAACATTTTCCTTATATTCCCTTGAAATGCGAAAAAATATTTTTTATTTATTCATAAATCTATTGCGATAGTATGAAATTCATGGTAAAATAAATCATAAATACTTATAGAGGTAGCGTATGAAAAAAATTCTTTGTTTTGTATTAACGTTTGTTATACTTTCCGGCTTTTGCATTATGCCCTTATCGGCAGATCATACATTTGACGACGTTCACGAATCGGATTGGTTTGCTCCTGCCGTTATGAGAATAAAGGAGCTTGGATACATGAACGGAACATCGAATACAGCCTTTTCTCCCTATGAGGGTGTAAGCCGTGCCATGGCGGTTCGTGTTCTCTATAATATGAGCGGTGAAAAGGAAGAATATTCTTCTTATTTTGCAGATGTTCCCAAAAACGCCTGGTTTGCCGAAGCG
The DNA here is from genome assembly GCA_015063855.1 of Oscillospiraceae bacterium. Lineage (GTDB taxonomy): Bacteria > Bacillota > Clostridia > Oscillospirales > CAG-272 > RGIG7300. The sequence continues at coordinate 7,107 of SVTI01000046.1, read as the reverse complement.
GTCTGTTGGGCAAAGAATAAGGGTATCACCGACGGTACCTCGGGTACAAAATTCTCTCCCGATCTCCTTATAACAAGAGAACAGCTTGCCTGCTTTATAGACAGATATATAAATGCGTATTCGATCTCCTTGCCAAATGAAACGGAAGAGAAATACGCAGATACTGAAAAGGTTTCCGAGTGGGCCCTCGAAGCTGTAGACAGAATGGCGAAGCATAAAATCATGACACCCCGTATACACGATTTTTTCTATCCCGAGGCGACGGTCAGCCGTGCGGAATTTGCTGCATTTGTGCTCTCGTTAAAGGGAGAGGGTGATATTTCGCGTGACAGATCGGTACACGTTCAGCTTATATATGCAGATACTGCCTCCTCCATACTTGAAAAGGGACAGACTCTTTCGATAAAGGGAGTTCTGTACCCCGAAAACGTAACGGATACTAAAATCAGTTATATATCATCAGATCCCACTGTTGCTTCGATAGACGGTACGGGAAAAATAACTGCTATATCCAAGGGTACGGCAAAGATAACCCTTACAAGCCGCGACGGCGGATTTAAGGCATATTCCGTTATAACGGTAAATGACAAGCCCTCTGCAACATCGAACGATCCCTATACCGACGGCATATACAACAGCTCCGCCGATAATTCGGAAATGAAGCCTCTTGGAAATGGTCGTTATATAGATCCCAATAAGCCCATGGTAGCTCTGACCTATGATGACGGACCTCACCGTACATATACAAATCAGATCCTGGACACCATGGAGAAATACGGTGCCGTTGCCACCTTCTTCGAGCTCGGAAACCGTGCGGAGAACTGCGGTGATATCATCAGAAGAGAGGTTGAACTGGGTTGCGAGGTAGGAAATCACAGCTACGATCACCCCAATCTCGCCAATCTTTCGGCAAGCGGGGTTTATAACCAGATAAACAAGACGAATAATATCATTTACAATGCCTGCGGAGTATGGCCTGAGCTTGTGCGTCCTCCCTATGGATCTCTTAGTACAACTGCAAAAAATAACATAAATGCACCTGCAATAAATTGGTCGATAGATACTCTTGACTGGAAATATCGCGATGCCTCCTACGTTACCTCTGTTATAAAGAGCCAGGTTTCCGACGGTTCCGTTATCCTTATGCATTCGCTCTACGGCTCAACTGCGAAAGCAACAGAGATAATAGTTCCCTGGCTTCTCTCGCAGGGTTATCAGCTCGTTACCGTAAGCGAGCTTGCCGAAGCGAAGGGTATTGATCTGATTGACGGAAAAGTGTACTATTCATTCCGATAAAAATCAGGTGTTACGGAGAAAGTAATGTTAAAAAAGAACTCTGTTCATAAAGTTGAAATAACCGACATAAATAACCTCGGTTACGGTGTATGCCGTATAGAAGGCATAGTCACCTTTGTTGCAGGCGCGGTAACGGGTGATACACTGAAGGTGAGAATAATCAAGTCAACAAAGAATTATCTTGTTGCAAGAATAGAGGAGATACTCTCTCCCTCCTCACACCGCATCCCATCGGATTGCCCTCTCTTTCCCAAGTGCGGCGGTTGTGTATACCGTCATATCAGCTATGACTATGAGAAGGAGCTGAAAAGAGAATACGTACAATCGGCCTTTCACAAGGCAGGGGTGGAAGCTGAAATAGCCTCGGTCACCTCGGATCAAAGGATCTCGGGCTACCGAAATAAGGTTCAGTATCCCGTAGGCAGTAATGGCGAAATAGGCTACTACCGTACTAAGACCCACGATATAATCGAATGCGAGAGCTGTCCTCTGGAGGAGCCAATGCTGGGTGAGGTAAAGAAATTCATCTCAGATCATATTAAAGCGCAAGGGATAGACTGCCTGCGCCATATCTACCTTAGATGCGGTGCAGCTACCGGGGAGATAATGGTATGCCTTGTAAGTGAAAAAAACAGCTTTCCCGGTTTGGAAATACTTGCAGATGAAGTCTGTACAAGGTTTGAAAATGTAAAATGCTTTGCTCTGAATGTGAATGACAGAGATACAAATGTTATATTGGGAGATAAGACCTATATACTACGGGGCAATAACTATATAGAGGACGAGCTTCTCGGCTGCCGTTTCAGAATATCTCCCATGTCATTCTATCAGGTGAATCATTCGATGACCGAGCTTCTGTATTCCAAGGTTATCGAGTTGTGTGGACTGAAGGAGGGTGAGACCTTCATCGATCTATACTGCGGTTGCGGTACTATCGGTCTTTGTGTAGCCTCAAGAGCAAAGACCTCTTCCCTTTTGGGAGTTGAGATAATTCCCGAGGCTATAGAAAACGCTAAGGTAAATGCCGCGCTTAACGGCATTGAGAATGCAGAGTTTATCTGCGGTGATGCGGCAAGCGCTTCCCTTCGCGAGTGCGATTGCGTCATTCTCGATCCTCCTCGAAAGGGTGTTGCCGAGAGCCTTATCAATGAACTTTGTGATTCGGGAATCAAGAAAATAGTATACGTTTCCTGTAATCCCGATACACTTGCCCGCGACTGTGCTTTGTTTACGGAAAAGGGCTACGAGCTCTCAACGGTATATCCCTTCGATCTTTTCCCGAGAACAGGCCATGTGGAGAATGTGGTGTGTCTTAGAAGGAATTAAATTACAGTATGGAATTCAACGAAAAATTACAGGAATTAAGAAAACAAAAGGGCTTGACACAGCAGGAACTCGCCGAGGCTCTCTACGTATCCCGTACCGCTATTTCAAAGTGGGAATCGGGCAGAGGTTATCCTAATATAGATTCCCTTAAAGCAATAGCCGGATTCTTTTCGGTGACGGTGGACGAGCTTCTGTCGGGCGATGAGCTTCTGAATATAGCGGAAGAGGATGCAAAAAGAAAAACACGAAATTTTCGTGATCTTATCTTCGGACTTCTCGATCTCTGCACCCTGCTCCTTCTTTTTCTTCCTCTTTTCGGACAGAGAACAAAGGAAGAGATACAAGCGGTATCACTGCTTCACCTTGACGGTACCGGAGCATATCTTAATGTCGCATATTTTGCCGTCATAATTCTTAGTGCGGTATGGGGTATAACAGTCCTTGCATTACAGAATTATAACGGAGTTCTCTGGAATAAGCTCAAGAATTTAACCTCATTAATACTAACCACTGCCGGGCTTCTTCTTTTCATTATAAGCTCACAGCCCTACGCTGCGGTATTATTCTTTATTTTTCTTATAATAAAAGCTTCTTCTTATATGACACGGTAAGTGTCACCGTTGTGACAAGGCGTTTCTTGTTATTTTTATACCCTTGACTTAAAATGTATTCGGCAAAGGCCAAAATATATTTAAGGACGGTATTAAAAATGAAAAAAACAAGAAAGTATCTTTACGTTGCATTATTATCCCTTGTGTTGTTTATTCTCTGGACGATTGCGCTTTGCTTTATTGATATCAAAGCAATCGGTCCTGATGGATCAAGGGTAGGATTTGCCACACTCAACAGCTTCGCACGTGATCTTATCGGCTCTAATATGACTCTGTACGTCATTACAGATTGGCTTGGACTTGTGCCGCTTTTCTGTGCCCTTGGCTTTGCTGTAGTCGGACTCGTTCAATGGATCGGGAGAAAAAATATTTTAAAAGTAGATGCCGATATACTAATTCTCGGTTGCTTTTACATTGCGGTCATTGCGGTATTCATCCTTTTTGAAAATATCATCATCAACCGCAGACCCGTGCTCATAAACGGTATCCTTGAAGCCTCATATCCCTCATCGACCACTCTGCTTGTAATGTGTGTAATGCCCACTACCGTGTTGCAGTTGAATTCACGGATAAAGAAGGCAAAGACAAGGAGGATAATCACTCCTCTCCTTGTCGCATTTAATGCCCTTATGGTACTCGGCAGACTTGTCTCCGGCGTTCATTGGGTAACCGATATTGTCGGCGCAGCACTTCTCAGCGTGGGTCTTGTAATGATGTATTATTATCTGATATCTATTATTTCTATATACAAAACGAAAGAGGAACAACATGAAAAACGGAATCATTCTTGCCGGCAATATGCTGGTTGATGCATTAAAGGATATCGATATTTATCCTTCACATTCAAACCTCACCACCATACGCCGTGTTCGTAAGGCTATAGGCGGTTTGGTATGTAACTGCGGACTCGATCTTGCTATACTCGATCCTGAGCTTCGGGTTAAGGTCATGGGCGTTATAGGTCATGACGACAACGGCAGACTCATCGAGGATACATTTGCAAAATATCCGAACATCGACACCTCATATATCAGATATGAGGGTGAGACCTCCTTTACCGATGCCATGTGCGACACCACCAATGCTACAAGAACCTTCTTTACATATCGTGGCTCTGCGGCAACCTTCGGTCCGGATGATTTTGATTTCGACAAGATAAAGGGCGACCTTCTTCACATCGGATATATCCTTCTCCTTGATACGATGGATGAGGAGGATGACGAATACGGTACTAAGATGGCAAGAGTACTTCATGATGCTCAGGCTCACGGAATAAAAACCTCTATCGATGTCGTAAGTGAGGAGGGAGACCGCTTTGCACGTCTTGTTTCCCCTGCTCTTAAATATACAGACTACTGCATCATTAACGAAAGCGAGGCTCAGAGAGTAACGGGCATTGAGCTTACCCATGAAGGTAAGATAGTTGAGGAAAATATAGAGAAGGTATGCAAGTCTCTCTTTGAGATCGGAGTTTCCGAGTGGGTAGTTATCCATTCAAGAGCAGCAGCATGGGGAATGACAAAGGACGGTAATATCGAGAAGGTATGCTCACTTAACATCCCGAAGGAAATGATAAAGGGAACCACAGGTGCAGGCGATGCCTTTGCTTCGGGAGTACTTCTCGGTGCATATCGTGAGATGAGTTTAAAGGATGCCATGATACTCGGCACAGCGACGGCAAACTCCTCAATCCTCGCTCCCGGTGCAAGTGAGGGAATTTTAAGCTATGACGATACAATGAAATTCTATTCCGATACTCTCAAAAAATACGGAGAGATGTAAAGCTGTTTCAAAAAATAAACGGTACAAGCAATAGCCTGTACCGTTTTTAAATACTTTAATCTTTCCATACAAAATTGTAATTTATCGATTCTCCGCCGTCGACCAGTATGCTCTGTCCCGTACAGAAGCTGTTGGTAACTGTGAGAAAATATGCCCAGTCGGCAATTTCTTCGACTGTTGCCCATCTTTTAAGAGGGGTCTCGTCCATTATCTGAGACCACAGCTCGGGATCATTGATAACACATTCATTCAAGGGAGTGATGACACCTCCCGGGTCAAGGCTGTTGCACACGGCACCGTAAGGAGCTATACGCATGGCAACATTCTTGGTATAGGCAAGTATTCCGCCCTTGGAGGCACAGTATTCGGGAAACTCCGAGCCTGTGTGAGCACTTGCCGAGCCGATATTGAGTATAGACTTGATCTTATTCTGAACACCGTACTTTTCGGTTATATAAATAAGCGCCTTGAGGTTGATATCTATATCGTCCTCGTTTTGCGTGCCTGCATTATTGATAAGTATCTCTGTGCCGTCGATCTCGGGAAGCTTATCTCTGTCACGGATATCGACGGTGTAATGGGTATAATTTTCGTTATCGATAGTGCCGGCTTGTCTGTCGAAGCCTATAACCTCATGACCGTTTGAAAGAAATTTTTCTGCAATACCCCTTCCGATACCCTGCGCTGTTCCTGTTATTAGTATTTTCATCATTAAAACTCCCTTTTGTTAATGTGATCCAGATATTCCTTGCCTACGGAATTTTCCTTCCATCTCTTTGTTATACGGTAACCGAAGGGGGAGAAGATTATCTCCATTATAAGCTCGGCTACGGCACCTGTCAGAGCACACATAGCACATTGAAGCACCGTCCAATAAAAGCCGTTCCAAAATACAGGTGCGAAGCCGACAAAAACGATGACTGAGAAGATAAAATTATCAAAAAACTGTCCCGCAAAGGTCGAGATATATGTACTTATGGCGTATGCGGTCTTGCCGTCGGGATTGTTTTTAAAGGCTTTGGCTATTGACCAGTTAAGAAAGTTATTAATAACCGCAGATGAGAGAAAGGCAACGGTACTGCCGAGGAGAATGAACCACGTACCGCCGAATATTTCGTCAAATACTGTGTAGTCTCCTGCATTTGAGGGGATAATGCTCGCTGCGAAAAATATAAGGCAGGTCAGTAGGTTTATCATAGCGGCAAGGACGGATATCCTTGTGGATGCCTTAGGTCCGAAGTGCTTGGTTATGATGTCCATGCACATAAAGGAGAGCCAGGATATAAGTATACCTCCGTCCAGCGCTATCCAGTCAAGCTGAAGTAAGGTCTTGTTGGCAAGGAGATTCATACATATTACGCTTACCACAAAGAGGCTCACTACTGTTGCGGGAATACATCTGAGGAGTATTTTTGTGTCATTGATTTCTTTTTTGATCCGATCTTTAAGCATAGGTGGTGTAACCAATCTTTATTTTAATTTCTGAAGCTTTGCGGTATTTGCAATAACTATCAGCTTCATAGACGTGTCAAGGGGCATATTGGGATCGATGTCTGTGATAACGCTTTCACCGGCTCTTACTGCTACGACATTGAGAGAGTATTTTTTACGAAGAGAAAGCTCTATCAGGGTTTTGCCGTTCCATTCCTTCTTTACGTCCAGCTCGACCATAGAGACCTCGCTTGAAAGCTCCATCATCTCGGCAAAGCCTGCGCTCAGAAGATTTTTTGCAAGGCGTATACCCGATTCCTTCTCGGGGATTATGACCTTGTCCGCACCTACACGGTAGAGGATCTTCTGGTGCATCTCGTTTCCGCATTTTACGATGACCGTTTTTGCTCCCGCCTCCTTGCAGAGGGTCACGGCAAGAACGCTCGCTTCAAGATTGCTCGCCATGGCTACGATCACTACGTCAATATTTGATATACCGAGCCTTTTTATCACCTCGGGGTCGGTGATATCGGCACATTTACAAACGGGAATACTGTCGGCAAGGTTGTTGACAATGCTCTGATGCACTTCAACAGCCAGCACCTCCGCACCTCCGCGTACCAGCTCACGGGCAACAGCACTTCCGTATCTTCCGAGACCT
>SVTI01000045.1 GCA_015063855.1 Oscillospiraceae bacterium | reverse complement strand
GTGAATGATAGTCTGTTCCGTAAAACAGATCAAACACACAATCTTCCTTTGAAACTACACCAAAAAAACCGCTCATAAAAAGACCTCGCAAGATAGAATAAATACATTAAGAATTATAACATAAAAAAATAAAAAATAAAAGAGGAAAAAGCTATTTTTTCAAAAAAATTCATGAAATAAATTCAAGGGAATCCTCGGATACTTGACATTGAAGCATAATAACCTCAACACCTCTTGATCTTGCATATTCAAGCGCATCACCAAAGGCTTCATGAGTTTGATAATTCGCCCGTACCTCACTAATCCCGGGCATCTGTATAACAAAGGCTACAGCGCATTTATAGCCTGCAGCTAATGCATCTGTAAGCTCATAAAGATGCTTGACTCCTCTCTCGGTAGGTGCATCGGGAAAATAACCGATACCGTCAACTTCAAGAGTACAACCCTTAACCTCAAGTAAATATCTGTCACTTCCCTTCTCCATATAGAAATCAAAGCGGGAATCCCCATAGGTATATTCGGGCTTGATATAGTCATAGTCCTGCTTTTTTAGCCATTCGTAAACTACCTTATTTGGAGCCTGGCTGTCAATATTGACTAGTCCGAGCCCTTCCTTATATACACCTATCATGTCATAGGCAGTCTTTCGCTTGGGATTATCAGATCTTTCAAGAATCACAGAAGCTCCGGGATAGAGAAGCTCCTTCATTCTGCCTGTGTTCTTAACGTGGATCAGTTCCCTTTTCCCATCTATATCAACATAAGCCTCAAAGCGATTGGGACGGGAGATAAATTTTGCATGTTGGATGTTGGTGTATTTCATTTTTTAGTCCTTTTTAATTTTGAGATTCTCCTTTGCCGTATTAATCGAGGCAATAAGCAATCGTCTTATCGTACCGCACTGATTATACAAACCAAGTGCAGATTCTCTGTCCATAATTTCAGATTTAACAAACAACTCTAACCAATATTCAGTTTCATAGCACTCTTTTAAGGATATCTGCAATTTTGCGATAAAATCAGCTTTACCGTGAGCATAGTTTGCTTCTCTGATATTTGCACCAATGGAAGTAGCTGAACGTTCCATTTGGTCAACAAGATAGTAATGACCCTTTATACCGTCACACAGCTTTACAATTTTAACTGCAAAATCAGTTGAAAGCTCACGAAGCTTTGATTCAGCCATAAAATACCGCCTTCCCTAATGATACAACGTATCCAATAGAATAATTAAAGTGAAATATTTGCCTGCAAATGTGAAATAATTCGCTTTGCGAATTGTGAAATTTGATGCTCTCGCATCAAGTGAAATGAAATAAATCCACCCACGCCCGCAGGCATTTCACAGCGCAGCTATTTCACATTGCGAAGCAATATTTCACAAATTCCGCAAGGGATTTATTTCACTGAAAAAAGCAGCACCGCATAGCGGTACTGCTTTTTTCTGGCGGAGGGTGTGGGATTCGAACCCACGTGGGCGTGAACCCAAACGGTTTTCAAGACCGCCTCGTTATGACCGCTTCGATAACCCTCCATGAAGCGAACGCATATATAATACCATACCGTTCGCATTTTGTCAAGTATCTACAACTTATTTTGCGCCGATTTCCGAAATAAATTTATCTACGGTCTCAAAATATTCCTTGTGCCCTACTATAAAGCTGATTCCGTGATCCGCTTCCTTGACCGAAAGGAACATCTTTTTTGAAATACAAGCCTCATAAAGCTGTTCACTCATATAACAAGGAACGAAGCTGTCAGCCTCACCGTGTATAAAGAGAATGGGAAGCCTGGCATTCTTAACGGATATCATAGGTGATGCAGAATCGGGGTCAAAGCCGCCAAAAATCCTTGCAGCTATTCTTACAAGAGGATAAAACACCTTTGGCGGAAGCTTCATATTCTTTTTCATTACTCTGCTTATAATATCACGGGGCGAGGAATAACCGCAGTCAGCGATAATTCCCTTCACGTTACCCTTAAGCTCCAAATCAGCACACATGGTAACCGTTGCCGCACCCATCGAAACTCCCATAAGAACAATAGGTGTATCCGAACCGAAACGCTGTGAAATACACTCTATCCATGCGGCAATATCATATCTTTCATTAACACCGAAGCTTATGGTATGACCCTCGCTTCCTCCATGAGTACGCTGATCGGGAATAAGTAAGTTATAACCCCTCTCGGTGAACATTCTGTATGCGCCGCCGCTATCGTGACTTGATGAGCTTCTGTAACCGTGCGCCATTATCGCAACGGGAGCGTTATCATGGTTATGATAATATTTTGCCCTTAATCTTAAACCGTCAAATGAGGTTATATAAACATCCTCGTACTCTGCCCTCTTGAGATTCTCGTATACTTCCTTTATCTCTTCGGATATCTTATCATAGGCCGGAGTGTGAAAGGGTTTTTGACGCTTCGCCTTCGTCTTTGAATTATAGAATGCTGTATTATAGATGTACAAAAGTATAAGAAGAAAGAGCATTAAGATCACGGTAACAATTGTAATTGCAATCTTCAAAGCATTTACCTCACTTATTTTAAAGCGACAGCCGAAGCTGTCGCTTTAATGTTATAAATTATTCAACTATAATATCCTCAAAAAGACTCTCTAAATAAGCCTCGAACCAATCCTCATAGTTACAGAGCATCTGTGCAGCAGTAATTCTGTTAGCCTTGGTCTTGGGAGAGAGCTTAAGCTCGTCAGAGGAGGTACTCTTGATAATACCATTCTCAACAGCCCAAAGCATACCGTCCTTAGCCCAGCTGCTTACTTCATCAGCATCAACGTAACCGTCAAATTCGGTAATTGCGGGTTCCTCATAACACTCAATAGTCTTTGTAAAGTTCATAAAGAATGTTGCAGCCTGTTCGCGTGTAATAGGATCATTGGGAGAGAACTTGGTAGCAGATGTACCCTTGGTAATACCCTCGCTTGCAGCCCATGCAACTGCGCCGTAGAACCAGTCACCACTCTTAACATCGGAGAAGTCACAAGTATACTCAGAGGTATCAACACCCATCCAGTTAGCAAGAACCTGAACGAACATCGCTCTTGTCATTGTCATGTTGGGAGCAAATGTTGTAGCGGAGGTACCCTTGAAGTAAGAGAAATTATAGCAACGGAGAAGTGCATCCTCATACCACTGACCTGCCTTAACGTCTGTGAAAGGAACCTTGGCAAGAGTCTCTGTCTTAACTACCTGCCCGCATATACCGCAAATATATGTAAGCTTACCGTCCTTTTCAAAGGTTGCAAGATCCTCTTCAGACTCAAAGCCGCTTATTAAAGCATCATGCTCGTGGCATACGTAGAAGGTAAGACCGAAGGTCTCGATAGACATACCGTCGGTATACTGACCGGGAACACCGGAAAGAGAGGAATCGTCTACCGTACTGAAGATAGCGGAGGTATAATACTCACCGGACTCGATATCGAAGCCGCAGAATCTGTATGTAACCATCGACTTCCAGTCCTTATTGGATAAGAGAAGCTCAAAATAAGTCTCCTCATAAAGCTCTTCTGTAAGCTCTGTACCGCTGTTAGCGTACATATCCTCAATGATAATGTCCCAGGAAACAGCTGCCTCAAATCTCCAGTCACCGTTACCGTCAGCCTTTACAGCAATATTTGCATATTCCTCGGAAATACGTCCTGCCGCGAGATCAAACTCAGAGAACATTCTGTCTCTGCCGCTCTTGAAAATGTTTTCAGAGGACGCATCGTGATATACTGCACCGTTACCCTCAGAATCGTAAGTTACATAGTAACGGGGAGCAAGCTTAGTGTAATTATCGCTATCAGCGGAAAGCAGAGAAAGAGGATCAACACTGAGTGTGAATACGTCGCCGGTAAAGCCGTCCTCGGAAGAAAGATCGGAGGTAGCATAGAGGTATTCATCCTCGATACCGAATTTATCGATACTTGCCGAAAAATAGAAATAGCTTTCATCATAACCGAAGTAAACGTCAGCATTAAGACCTACGTCATGTGCTGTATTAGCAAAGTTAACCGCGGTTGTCTTTTCGGAACGAATAGCGGGATCGATAGGATCTATAGGCTCAACGTAAACAGAAATACTGTCATTCCAGCCTTCGCCCTTTGTGATCTCACCGTCCAACTCAGGCTCAACGTAGCCTGCTTCAACGGGATCGTTCGGGAATATCTGATATTTACCGAACTGTGCTGCATGTACTGCAGTCATGGGTAATAATAATGCGAGTGTAAGAATTAATGTAACAAGAAGCTTTGTGATTCTCATTATATACTCCTCCAACTTAATTTTGATATTAAAATTATATCAATTATTTATTTCTTGTAATAAACGTATATATGAATTTTTTATGAAATATAATAAAATTTAAGCCTCAAATACCATTTCACCGTCAACCATGGTATACTTAACGTCAATATCCTCATTAAATACGGTGATATCAGCAGCTCTGCCTATTTTAAGATAACCGTATTCATCGCCGATCTTCATAGCATCGGCAGGGTTCTCTGTGATCATCTTAACCGCCTTTGGTATCGGCACATCGGCCATTTTCACCATAGTTCTGACAAGTCGGTCGGTGGTAGCCACACTTCCTGCAAATGCGCTTCTGTCCATAAGCTTGGCAACACCATCCTCTACCACTATGTCGTAACCGTTTGCACGGCTTCCGAAACGGAACACGCCCTCTCCCATACCTGCGGCTCTCATAGAGTCGGTAACCAAAATGATCTTATCAAGGGGCTTAAACTTATAAACCATCTTGAGTATTTCGGGAGGAAGATGGCAACCGTCCGCAATAAGCTCTACTGCCATTGTATCGATATAATAGCCTGCCTCAACCGCACCTGCTACCCTCCACGCATTAACTCTATGTGTTAAGGGCATGCATGAATAAAGATGTGTCATAAGAGCATATCCGCCCTTTTCATGAGCCTCGGACACAGCCTTAAAATCAGCATCGGTATGACCTATAGAAGGAACAACGTTATGCTCACGCATGAAAACGCCAAGCTCTGCCGAGCCCTCAAGCTCGGGTGCTACCGTCATTCGCTTGATATGTCTCGAAAGCTTAAAGAGCTCTGAATACTCATTCTTATCGGGCAGACGAATATACTTCTCATCCATTGCACCCTTCTGATTCTTGGAAATGTAGGGTCCTTCAAGGTGTATGCCGACCAGCTTGGCGCCGCCCTTCATACACTTTGCCGCATCGAAAGCGGTAAGAGATGCGCGAAGCTCCTCTTCTGATGCCGACACCGTAGTGGGATAGAGAGCCGTACATCCGTATTTGGCATGATTTCTGGCAACAAGGTTATATTCCTCGGCAACCGAGTCCATAAAGTCATATCCGCCGCCGCCGTGGGTATGAATATCCACAAAGCCTGCAGAAAGATAAAGCTCATTCCTACCGTCTATGATACGGTCATATGTAACCGTCCTGTTTTCCTCAAAGCCGTCGATTCTGCCGTCAACAACGCTAAGATCCTTGGCATCAATGACCTTTCCCTCGGAAATGATCTTAAAATTGCGAAAAAGTGTATTCATAATTGCTCCGTTGTATGATTTAACAATGTTTTTATAATTTGCATAAAATATACTGAATTGTATTATAACACAAGGAGAAGAGTAAATGCAAGTAAATTCTGAATATTTTTTCGCCTCAGCTAACTCGGGAAAGGGTTTTATTAACCTTTTCGGAGATATTTTCAGCTCATGCAGGCATCTTTACATAATCAAGGGCGGCTCGGGCACGGGAAAAAGCTCACTTATGAAAAAGGCGCTGAACACAGCAATACAAAATGGATACCGAACAGAGCTTTTCCTATGCTCAAGCGACCCCGATTCGCTGGACGGAATTCTGATCAAAGATACAGGAATCGGAATCATCGACGGAACAGCACCCCATTCTGCCGACACTTGTCTTCCCGGAGCCTTTGACGAGTTCATCAACACAGGGGATTTCTGGAACGCAGAAAAGCTCATGGGCAAAAAGACCATAATTAAGGAGCTCACCGAAAGTAAAAAGGAGCTATATAATCGCGCCTATGCCTATCTCAATGCCGCACAGACCTGCGAGGGAATATCAGATCTTTATCTGAGCGATGCCCTTAACAAAACAAAAATGAAAAAGGCTGTGTTACGCTTATACGAAAGCTTGAAACTAAAATCTAAGGGTGAATACAGAGTGAGGTTCACTGAAGCTGTTTCCATGAAGGGTTATATCAGCCTGAACAATTATAAAAACAGCACCACCTATAAAATAACAAATAAATACAATATGGCACATCACTTTTTAAAGGAATTTCATCTGCTTTTGAAAAATAACGGTATTATGCACACTGTCGGCTTATCCCCCCTTGACCCGCAAAGGATCAATATGCTCTATATACACGAAGCAGATCTGCTTCTAACCACAGGCGAAGCAAACGAGCCCGAGAAAATAATAAACACCGAGCGATTTATATTAAAGGAAATAAACAAAAGGCAGATAAAAACGGCTCTCAAGCATCGGGATGTGCTTATGAGCGAGGCACTTGATATTATGACAAATATCAAGGAGCTTCACTTTGAGCTTGAAAAAATATATATCGGGGCGATGGATTTTGACGCCAAGAACTGCCACGAGGAAGAGCTTTTAACAAAAATATTCTCTTTATATTGATTGTTTGGCTCTTCTGTGATAAAATAAAGGCATCAAATTTATTGGAGAAGCGCCTTGAAGATTACACTATTCGCCCTTAATTCATCATTTACACACACCAATCTTGCGGTGAGATATATTGCATATTCCTTGAAGCAACAGAGCATTAATGCCGACATAGCGGAGTTCTGCCTGAAGGATAAGCATGAAAACATACTCTTTGACCTCTATGAAAAAAGAAGCGATATTTACGGCTTTTCGGTTTATATATGGAACCGCACCGAAATGCTTGAATTTGCAAGAGAGCTTAAAATGCTTCTGCCCTGCAGTAAAATAATTTTCGGAGGTCCTGAGGTGAGCTTCGAGGATGAAGGCTTTTTTAAAAAATATCCCTTTGTGGACAGCATAATATCGGGCGAGGGCGAGGACGCATTCTGTGAATTTTGCAATAACCCCGAAAGCTACAAACACAAATGCATCAAGGGAAGTGCAAATAAGGAAAGCTTTAAAAATTCTCCAATACTCTATGATATATACCCCGCCAAGGGCGATATTTTATATTACGAATCCTCAAGGGGCTGTCCCCACCGCTGCAGCTATTGCCTTTCCTCCCTCACAAGCGGTGTTTATGCAAAGAGTGCTGAAAAGACACTTAGTGACCTTCTGGAATTTGAAAAGCTACAAAGTAAGCCGAGGATAATCAAATTCATCGACCGCACCTTTAATTTTGATCTTGAGAGAGCAAAGAGGATATGGCGAGAGCTTTGCAAGGATGATTATACTCTGAACTATCATTTTGAAATATGTGCAGATAAGCTGGACGAGGAAGCATTTGAGATACTTGCGAAAATGCCCAAAGGTAAAATTCAGCTTGAAGCAGGCATTCAGTCCACCAATCCCGAAACCTTCAAGGCTATCAACCGCACCACCGATAATGGAAGGGCTATCGAAAATCTTAAAAGAATAAAGTCATTTGCTAACATTCACATCCATGCAGACCTTATTGCGGCACTTCCCTATGAGGATATTGCTTCGTTAAAGCGATCCTTTGACGAAACTATCGGCTGCTGTGACAAGCTTCAGCTCGGCTTTTTAAAGATGCTCCGCGGCTCGCATATCCGACTAAACGCAGAAGCACACGGCTATCGCTACACCCACACTCCGCCCTATACCGTTATTGAAAACAAGTATATCGACTTCAAGGGTATGTATTCACTTTTCAAGATGGCGGATGTTATCGACAGAATCTATTCAAGCGAAAGATTTGAATATACCTGCGAATATGTTCTTGGTCATGCCCAAAGTCCCTTTGAATTTTTTGAAGGGTTCACCAACACTCTTGATAAGGATATTGAAAGGATTTCGCAAAACGATTTGAGACTGATGCTTTTTGACTATTTATCAAAAGCCTTTGCAGATAGTGAAGCTTTACAAAGATTAGCCCTTGACACCCTTATATGGGAAAACAAGAATCCCCCTGCCCTGTTCCGCTGCCATTATACCGCTCACGGCAAGGAAAGTGACCTTGATATATTCACCTTTAATTTTGATTGTGAGCATAGATATTATATAAACCGAACCAAGCATAGAGTAATAATAAAATGATCCGTTGCCGAGGTAACGGATCATTTTATTATTAACCTAAAACCTTATTATCGTAATTCATAAAAATCCGGGCTGCCTGTGAACGGGTTACTGTCATCCTGGGGGAGAGAGTAAGAACCTTTGTATCGGTAGAGCTCAAAAGTCCTGCCTTTACCGCCCAGGCGCAGGCATCCTTTGACCAGGAGCTGATCTTAGCATAATCGGAATACCCGGTCATATCAGCCTTACCGCTGACATTTATTCCCTGCTTCTCGGCATAGCGGTAGAAGAGCGTTGCAAGAGACTCACGGTCGATATTCTTACCTACACCGAACTTGCCGTTACCAATGCCGTTAACATAACCGTTTTTACTTGCCCACGCCACAGAGGGAGCATACCAGGAGCCGATCTTAACATCAGTAAAATCTGTTTTGCTATACTGCGTGAGATCTGCACCCGCCACACGGGCAAGAATCACAACAAACTGCTCACGAGTAAGCTTACCGTCAGGCATAAACTGACCCTTTTCATTACCTTGAATATAGCCCCTGCTTGCACAGTAATATACCGCATTATAATACCAATCTTCGGGGTTTATGACATCGTAAAATTCATTTTTGGGGAGCTTATTGATTATTTCGGTATCAAGAAGTTCACCACACACCGTACATTTTAAGATTTTTTTGCCATCTTCTGTAACGGTGGGTTTTACGGTTACGATCCATTCACCGATATGTTCTGTTTTTGATACAGTCTCGGTATAGAAATCACGGCAAAGAGAACATACATAGAGCACCAAGCCTTCTTCCGAGCATGTTGGCATTTCCAAAAGCTCTTCGGTATATTCATGTGCTATCTTAGAACCAACATCACATTTTGTATCCACAGTTCCGCACCCGAAATCACAGTATGCGGTTTCGGTACCGTCTTTGGTACAGCTAAAATCATTGTTGCTGATATAATCTGTAAATCGGTGATCAAGCTTACTGTTTACATCGGTTACAGTGTTGGTAGCTCCGCAACCGTAATCGCAGTACGCTGTTTTAGTGCCGTCATTTATGCAATCGGCATTATTATCACTTTTATAATTTGTAAAGCTATGAACAAGATCGGTTTCTGCAACCACAGTATTCAAAGTACCGCAACCGTAGTCACAGTAAGCGGTTTTGGTTCCGTAATTCATACAAGTAGCATTATTATCAAACACATACTCTGTGAATAAATGCTCAATTATTGGGGTTGTTACAGTATAATAATCAGAACAAGTTTTACATATATACATATCAATTCCCTGCTGCATACAGGTTCCCTCGCGGAGGATATTTATTTCGTAATTATGTTTTTTTGATCCTACGTCGATTATTGTATCGGTTAAACCGCAACCATTATCACAGTGCGCCGTTTTAGTACCGTCTTCCAAGCAGGTATAATTATTATCCGAAATATAAGTAGTAAAAGAATGGTTGCAGATCAACTCATAAGTAAAACGCCCTTTTACTGCGTAAGCATGAGCATACGAATCTTTATAACACTTAATCAGAACTTTAAGTCTAGCATACCCCTCTATATCTGTATTATAATAAAAAGCTTCTTCGCCGATATATATAACAGAATCGGGGATGGTAAGAATATCAAGTTTTTTACAGTCAAAAAATGCCCATGCCGCAACCGTTAACGTTCCTTCTTTGATCGAACACGAAGCTCCAACAAAAGTTTTGGCTCGTATCAAATGTTTTCCTATATAAAGTACCCCATCTTCCCAATTATCAGCATTTTTTAAATAAGCGGTGTTATATAACGTATCTCCTCCAATACTTGTGACAGAATCGGGTATATTAATATTTTCAAGAGAGGTACAATTATAGAAAGCATAAAAGCCTATACTTGTTACGTTGTTACCTAAGGTTACACTTTTAAGAGAAGGGCAATTATAAAATGCTTCTTTACCGATACTGATTACGGAATCAGGGATATTTATACTTACAAGAGAATCACAATTTCTAAATACAGAATCTCTTATACATTTCAAAGAATCGGACAATTTAACATTACCAAGAGCTGTACAATTAAAGAACGCTGAGGCTCCTATGTTTGTAACAGAATCGGGAATAATTACTTCGTTCAATAAACTACAGTAAGTAAAGCTTTGCTCTGCAATCGTTAACGTGCCTTTTTTAATAGAATACGAACCTTTAACAGATGTTTTGGCTCGCAGCAAATGATTTCCTATATACAAAACATCGTTTTCCCAATTTGAACTTGTATTATACAAGGCCGTACCGTCAAGCACCTCATGGCCAATATTTTCAACAGAATCGGGAATCATAATATTTGAAAGTGATGTACAGTCTTTAAATGCGGAAAAACCTATTTCTGTTACAGAATCAGGCAAATCAACACTTATAAGCATACTGCAATTATAAAACGCGTAAGGCCCTATGCTTGTTACAGAATCGGGAATACTGATACTTGCAAGCGCTGAACAACCGTAAAATGCCATTTGATCTATGCTTGTTACAGTATCAGATATACTGATGCTTTCAAGCCTTCTGCATTCGTAAAACGTTCTTTCGCCTATACTCGTTACAGAATCAGGTATGCTGACACTTGTGATTAATGTACAACCCTCAAAAGCGCTAATACCCAAGCCTGTTATTTGATCTCCTATATTTACAGTTTTAATATAAGCACGATAATTGCACCAAGCGGGTTTTGAGTAGTTATACACTTTAGGATTTATATCACCTGTGCCGGAAATGTCAAGCTGACCTGTAGATGTATCAAGTGTCCATGTAATATTATCACCACAAGTACCGCTTACGCTCGAAGCAGATGCAGTTATCCCCATAGCCGATATCATGGGTATGAGCATTAAAACGACAAGGAATAATGAAATTATACGATTGATATATTCTTTCATGTTCTACTCCCATTTTTGTATTTTTATATATAAATTTTAGCACTCAATAAAATAATTGTCAATATATCCGCGTTGGTGTTTACAAAAGTTGGTGAGCTTTTATCGAAGTTACAGCAATAGCTTACAGTTTGCTTGGGTGACCCCTGCACCAAGCTTCGGGGCGGCAACTTGCCGTCCGAAACGCAAAAAAGCGGGCGCCGGCCCGCACCGAAGATCGGGCTTGAACCACTCTAAAGCCTTTCGTTTAAATACCCGGAGTGGAGTAATTTCCTATACATCAAAAAATAACGGAGCATCAAGCGATGCTCCGTTGAATATTCAGTTTGCCTTTTCAAAAGAGATATCATCAGGGACATACACCTTTTTGATAGATGCTCCCACCGCTTCCAACTTTCCTACAACATTGTCATAGCCGCGCTCGATAAAATGAATATCCTCTATCTCGGTCTTACCGGGCGTTGCAAGTCCTGCAATTATCATTGCAGCACCAGCACGAAGGTCAACAGCTCTTACTTTAGCATTGGAGAGCTTATCAACACCTTCAACGATAGCGGTCTTACCATCTACCTTGATATTAGCACCCATACGCTTTAATTCTTCAACGTATCTGAAACGGTTATCCCAGACACCCTCGTTAAGAAGGCTGACTCCCTTGGCAAGGCAAAGAAGCACACACATCTGGGGCTGCATATCAGTAGGAAAACCGGGATAAGGCAGAGTCTTGATGTTGATTCTTTTAAGTGAACGGGCAGCGCTGACCATAACGTAATCGTCACCCTCGCTTACCTCTACACCCATCTCCTTAAGCTTCGCTGTGATAGATTCAAGGTGTTTGGGGATAACATTGGTTATCTTCATCTTACCGCCGGTAGCAGCAGCGGCGATCATATAAGTACCAGCCTCGATCATGTCGGGGATAATGGCATAGGTACAGCCGTGAAGCTCCTCTACACCCTTGATCTTAATAGTATCGGTACCTGCGCCCTTAATGTTTGCACCGCAGGTATTAAGGAAGTTTGCAAGGTCAACTATATGGGGCTCACGTGCCGCATTCTCGATAATAGTGGTACCCTTGGCACACGCGGCAGCGATCATAAGATTCATGGTACCGCCGACCGTCACTACATCAAAGAATACGTTGGCACCCTTAGCTCCGCCCTCGCAATCTACCTCGATACGGCCGTTATCGACCTCTACCTTGGCACCGAGAGCCTCAAATGCCTTAATATGCTGATCTATGGGACGAACACCGAAGTCGCATCCGCCGGGATAATCAACCGAAGCCTTGCCGTATCTGCCGAGCTCTGCACCTATAAGATAATAAGAGGCACGCATACGGCGTACAAGCTCTGCAGGACTGCTTCCCTGAACAGCCTCTGTAGCATCGATTTCGACGACGTCCTTCTTTAACATTCTGACCTTGGCACCCATACTGCGAAGCACCTCAAGAGAAACGCTTACGTCAAGAATGGGAGGTATATTTTCAAGAACAATTTTTTCTTTAACGAGCAGGCAGGCATATATAACGGCTACTGCCGCATTTTTAGCACCGCTTACTTCAATATCGCCGTACAGCGGCTTTCCGCCGTTGATAACTATTTTATCCATGCGAAATTGTCACCCTTCTCAAATTTTGATATAAATAACGTCTGACGACCGAGATATGTACATAATTACACAATTTAAACATTTTACCAAAGTATTATACCATATAATTATGAAAAAATAAAGAACTTTACAAAAATAAATTTAATAATAAAAACATAAGTCACTATCAGTATATGCAATTAACACTATTTTGCGCCGTCAGAAGTATAATATGCACAGGCAAGGTCTACCACAAGACCGTAGCTTGCAGATCCTGCCTTCTCTCCGGACGCTTTAAGATAAGTATCGTTTATGGCATTACTTACCTCAGATGCCGTGGACTCACGGTATTTATCAAAGAAATCGGAAAAGGCGATCATTTCCCTTCTGACACGAAGATCCGTTTCCGAAAGAAGCGAAGAATATCCCGAAGGATCTGCCGAGCTGTATGCCGATATCACGTATTCATACATATTGAGATACGCACTGTATCTTATATAGCTGTCATCAGATTCCATACATACAAGGAAGGCAACGAAATTTGCCTCGTCCTCGGGTGCAACACCCCTCTGGTGTGCCATCTCGTGCGCCATGGTATAGGGGAAGGTATAATCGGGGTAGTTAAAATTAAGATTAGCCTCTCCGGTATAATAAGTATATATACCCGAAATATGAGTGTAGGTCATAATAGGGCTTACGCTTATAAGCTTAACCTTAGAATTAAGTCTCGGTATAAAATCGTATTTATCACAAGCCTTAGCATAGGCAGCATTAAGCTTGTCATTAAGCTTGGAAAAGCTATAGGGCATACGGGAAGAACCGTCTGCATTAAAATCTATATCGTCAAGAAGCTCCTGCATTTCACCGCGAAGCTGTATTGCCGTGTATTCAAGCTCATCTGCGCTTACAGGGTCTGCACTCATCCCCAGCCTCCGGTCAAGCTCGGTACAGTTATAGCCGACACCGAAGCTCAGTATATGGGTAGAAAACATAATTGAAACACAGCTGAACATCACAACAAGAAATCTGATCGCTTTTTCGTCGTCCTTACTGAATTTCTTTACGTAAACGAATATCAGTACGAAGAAAAGCATCGGCAAGGAGAGAAAAAGAGTCTCACCGAGCGAAAAGGGCAGATACTTGGTAATGTTCGAAAGCACGAAGCGTATCGACGAGCTTATATATCTGTTAAAGAAATCTGCAAATGCAGGAAAAAGCTTCGACATCAAAAGTATCACAAGAGATACAGCAAACACGCTTAAGGATATTCGCGAAAAGACACCGAAATATTTCTTAAAAGCATTTTTTATCCAAGCAATAATCCTTTTCATTTCTTCTCCTTTCAAAATCGTTAAATATTAAAACATAAGGGTAGATCGGACTCTACTCTGATCACTTCTGAGGTAACAGGGTGAGGGAACTCAAGGCTGAGAGCATGGAGCATAAGTCTGTCCCCTGCCTCGGCATAGAGAGAATCACCTATTATAGGATGTCCGATATGACAGAGATGAAGTCTTATCTGATGAGTTCTTCCCGTTACGGGATTCACTCTTACAAGCGACCTGTCGTTATCGTTTCTTTCGACCTTATAAAAGCTCTTGGCATACTCCGAGGGAATACCGGTTTCCGCATTTTCCCTGAAAATGATACTTTCACGGCTTCGTCTGATATAAGTCTCAATACAGCCCTCCCCGGGCTCAGGTCTGCCCTTAACTAACGCAAGGTATTCCTTTTTAAAACCACCGTTTTTCAACGATGCACCTAATTTAAATGCAGAGGTTCTGTCCTTGGCAATAAGAACTACACCGCTTGTTTCACTATCAAGACGGTTGACTGCTCGAAAAACGAAGGGTCTTCCCTGCTCTTTGTAATAATAACAAAGAGCGTTGGCCAAGGTATCATAATGATGACCGTGGGATGGGTGTGTCGGCATACTCGAGGGCTTATTAACACAAAGAATATAATCATCCTCATAGATAATATCTACGGGAATATTTACAGGCTCTATCATTTCATTGATATCCCCCTCGCTATCCTCTGTGGCAAGCTCCAGGACATCGCCTGCAGTAACCCTATGCACAACGGTAACCCTCTCACCGTTAAGCACTATTCCCTGTTCGTCCTTTTTAAGCTTGACCACCTGACCGTGAGAAAGACCAAGCTCATTATATAATATTTCCTTTACTGTTAAACCATCAAGTCGGGATATAATATCGATCGTCATCTTACTTTACTCTTAATTTCTCACACAACGCCTTGTCGGGAGTAACGAGCGCCGAATAGTTAGTATGATAAATAACCAGACCGGGCTTTCCTCCCGCAGGCTTCTTGATGTTCTTGATAAGAGAGTAATCAACCTCTACAGCCGCCTCCCCTGAGGCCTTTGAATGAGTAGCCGCTATGGTAGCCGCTTCGGTGAAATCCTCTGCAGGAGGCTCCTCCATACCGTCACAGAACATTATAACGTGGGATCCGGGACGGTTCTTTGCATGGAACCAGTAGTCCCCCTTTGAAGCTAACTTAAAGGTGAGTCTTTCGTTCTGAGTATTATTCTTACCGCAGAGTACCTTGTAACCGTTTGAAGTCATAAACTCAAGGGGCTTGGATTGCTGTTGCTTTACTGCAGTATAATTCTTCATTCTTGAAGCATACCCTGATTCATAAAGCTCTCTTCTTATCTCGTTTATCTCGATCTCACCCTCCGCACGGTCAAAGGATTCAAGTACACTCCAAAGATATTCAAGCTCAGTAGCAGATATATCCATCTGCTTTTCCAGTTCTGTCTCAGCTTTTTTGAGCTTATTATATCTTTTATAATATTTCTGTGCATTGGCAGCAGGATCGAGTCGGTAATCGAGAGGCACCTCGACCTCCTTCATATCGGGATCGTAATAATCGATAAGTCTCGCAGTCTTCATACCTCTTTTAAGCATATAGATATTGGAGGTTATAAGGTCGCCATAGCGTTTAAAGGTCTCCTTTTCAACGCAGGCGGCAAGATCCTCCTTCTGCAATGCAGTTTTCTTTTCAAGACGGATAATAGAATTCTCTATAAGCTTAAAAAGATCGTTACCCTTCTGCTTGATACGGTCGCTGCGCTCACGCTCACCGAAATAGTGATCGATAAGCGAGCCGAAGCTTTCACATTCCTCACAGTCAAGAGAAGAACCGTACTGTGTTATCGGGAAGAAGGAATATTCCTTGGGATTTCCCTCTTTATCACGGATCAGAACAGGGGTGTAGCTGTTATTTTTAACAATGTTTATAACATATTCAAAAGCCTCCCATACACCCATCCTTTCGGACAGCTTAGCTATCTCACGGGCTGTAAGGGCGGATATACCCATGTATCTGTTAGTTATGAACTTACCAAGGTCACCCTGATAACCGATAAGAGCCTCCTTGAAGCTCATACGTGTCTCCTCTAAGGGATTAAGCTTATTCTGAGAAGGTGGCATCTCATATTTCATCCCCGGTAATACCTGTCTTTTCTGGCTTGTGGTCAGATCAACAATCTTGACAGCGGAGATTATCTTCATATCGGCGTCACAGAAGATAATATTACTGTACTTACCCATTATCTCACATACAAGATATTTCTTTGTCTTAAAGTTCATGTCATCATGCGCCTCAAGCTCAATACGGCATGCTCTCTCAAAGCCTAACTGCTCTACGCCCGTTATCTTTGCTCCCTGAAGATGCTTTCTTAAAAGCTGGGTAAAGGTAGGCGGAGTTGCAGGATTCTGCAGATCAAGAGACGAAAGATTGATACGGGGAGTGTTTGCCCCTGCGGACATAAGAAGCTTCATGGGCTCTCGTACATTCCACATACGAAGCACAAAAACAAGCTCTTCTCTGCCCGGCTGATATATCTTGTCGACCTTTGCACCGACACATTTATTTTTCAACTCATTAACGCATGCTGCCAGCATGCCTGCATCAAATGCCATTTATTCTTCCTCTTTGTAAAAGTTAATATAATATTCCTTGCCTATAGGCTTAAAACCGCAGGCTTCAACAGTTCTTATCGAAGCCTCATTGAAGCAGGAAACACGGTATGTAGGATATTTGCCCATTTTAAAGACCTTCTTCACCATATCGCAAAGAACCGCCTTGCCATACCCTCTGCCCCTGTATTCGGGGAGAGTTTCTACCGCAAGCTCCACCTCGTCCTCGTCATCCTCTATGAAATAGTTTGCCGCGGCAATCGAAGCTATAGCGCCGTTCTTGACTATGACCGAGGCAGGCTGTCCGTTTTCCTTTATAACATCAGCTTCAAACTCGGTTTTGTCCTTTACGTATTGTGCATCATAAATATCCTGAACAGGTATATCGCTGTCGCAAAGCTCGCTTATATCATCCATTTTATACACCAGATAGTAGCTGTAGAGATCGTCATATCTCATATAACCCTTCGGCCGTATTCTCTCGGTGAGAAAAAGCAGCGCCGCATCCGAGAAATAATCATCCTTGAAGCTTTGCTCATATTCTTCGGCTATATCAATATATTCCTCATATACATCTATTCTTATCCCATCATCAAACTGTGAAACAGTCATGGGAATTATCATATCGTCCTTATACGGCTTAACTATATTTATCATTTTATCGCCTTAAATACATCTGCAACCTCGCTTATGGTAACATAGGCACGGGGGTCTGCGTTATGTACGACCTTTCTCATTTTAGATATCTGGAAACGGTTAACTACAAAATATATTACAGTCTTATCCGCATTGGAGTAACCGCCCTTGGCATTAATAAGCGTTGTTCCGCTTTCAAAGGTTTCGATAAGAGCCTGACTTACCTTCTCAGGCTTCTCGGTAATTATCATGACAGACTTGGAACGGTCAAAGCCCTCTACTACAAAGTCAACTGTTTTAAGTGCTGCCGCATAGGTCACAATAGAATAGAGGGGCAAGATCCAACTTTTGAGTATAATACCACATACGATATACAGAATGATATTGTATATCATAACGAAGGTGCCTACGGTGAGATTCAGCTTCTTTGCAAACATAACCGCCATGACCTCGATACCGTCTATTGCACCGCCAAAGCGAATGGTAAGACCGCTTCCCACACCCGAGATAAGACCGCCGAAGAGTGCGCAGAGCAGAAGGTCCTGACCCGCAAGAGGAGAAGCCATACTGACGTCGATCGGAAGCACGTCTGTTATAAGCCATGCACCGACAGAATATACCGCAACAGCAAAAATCGAATATATGGTAAATGCAAGCCCCTGCTTTTTCAGCCCGTAGAGGAAAAGCGGGATGTTGAGAATAATAAGAAAAACAGAAAGAGAGAGATATTCAGGGGTTATCTGACTAAGCAGCATCGACGTCCCTGACACACCGCTGTCATAGAGATCAACCGGGGCAAGAAAGAGGGTAACACCAAAGGCATTAATACAGCCTGCAACCAAAAGCATAACGAAATTTTGCCAGTTAAGGGCTTTGAGCTCTGATATAAAATTTTCCTTAAATTTTTTCAATTATGTATTCTCCTGCTCAACAATCAATAATATATTATTATACAATATATTTATAAAAAATGCAAGGTATTTAAAAGAGAAAAAGACCGTCATCGACGATCTTTCAGCTTGTCGATAAACCTATCGACAAGCTGGCAGACGTTGAAAAAGGATGGTATCGGCGAACCCCCAAAACTCGTAATACTCGTTTCGGGGAACCCCCGGCGGTTTTCGTGAAAAGTCTACGTAGGTCTCGTTAACACCGACAACTCCTGCGACGCTCCGTAAAGTCGCTTGCACTCGTTGGGTGTCTGCCGTCCTCACAGACTTATTTCATCCACCACTGGTGGCACAAGTCTGTTCGGCGTACTAAGTACGGTAGTGAGACTTTTCGCGGAAAAGTGTGAAAAAAGGGCTAAAACTCGATGTTTTAGCCCTTTTTGAATGCTTATTCAGTTGGTTTGGAGTATCAGATGTTAATTATTAAAAAATCTTTTTGGGAGAATAAAACTTTTTATAATTATTTAATTCACACGTCCGACCGACTTTTTCGACAGTCTGAAAGACCGTCATCGACGATCTTTGAAATGCTTGTTTAAGGCTTACGGATAAACAGGTTCAACAGCAAGGCTACAGCTGTCAAGGCTAACAGCATAATAAAAGCGCCCGTGTATCCACCCGTTGCCTCAAGAACCTTATTAGAAGCAGTAGCAACAAATGAGCCTATCATAACTGTAAAGGTCATGATAGCCATATTATTTGGAAAATGCTTCATACCGTAGAAGGAGGAGGTAAACGCCGCCGTGATAGTAGGACAAGCACCATAAGACATACCGGTAAGGCAGACACCCACTATGCAAAGCACGAGGGAATTTACGTTTACAGCCATCAATGTAACAGCCGCCGCACCGATAGTAAGAATATTTGCACAGAGCATTGTTTTACGGCGTCCTATTATATCGAACACCGCACCTGTAAGAATACGTCCTATACCGTTACATACCGAAAGCACACCCACAAGAGAAACCGCAAGGCTCTCGGGTGCATCGACCGAGAGTGCAAGATCCTTTGCAAAGCTGATAACAGAGCTTCCGACTGCCGCAAGGAAGGATATACAAAGAAATGCCATCCAGAAAGAGGGGCGGCAGAGCATCTGCTTGGAGGTAAGATCCCGTGCATTATTCTTATCTTCACTTTTCTTCATTCTTACGCTTGGAAAAATCGTATCCGCACAAGGCTTTTTCAGTATCAAGCCCGCCAATGCAAGAACTATCATAAGGGAAACACCTATAATGATATAGGTTTTGCGCCAACCCATAGAGCTTTTAAACATAGCGTCAGCTGCATTTCCCAGAACAAGAGCTGAGGCACCGAAGCCCATCATAAGACATCCCGAGCATAAGCCCTTCTTATCGGGAAACCAAGCACTAACCGTGGCTATAACAACGTTATATGCAATACCGATACCAAGTCCCGCAAGCACACCGTATGTAATATAAAGAATAATAACAGAGCCGTCTCTCAGCAACGAGGTAAGGACAAAGCCCCAGGCAGACAAAATACCTGCGGATATAAGAGCGATACGGTGTCCCAGACGCTTTGATATCTGTGCACCCAAAAGTCCTCCGATACAGAAGAAGGTCATGGCAAGTGTAAAGTTAAGCGCAAGCTCGGAGGCACCGAAGCCAAATTCAAAAGCCAAGGGCGACTTTAATATAGACCATGCATAGAGAACCCCTGCAAAGAGCATTGCGATAACTCCGATTATCATATACGCCCATCGGACGGATAAATTTTTGCTAACTTCTTTCATAAAAGCTCCTAAATTTAAGTAAAAACCGAATAATAGATTAATTATACTATATTTTAACAGAAAAATCAAGATGTAAACAAAATATAGTGTTATAGCGGTTATATATAATCATTCTAATATAAAATAGGACTAAATTACCTTGGAAATATTGCTCCAACGCTTAATTAAACTGTTTATAACTCGTTTTTGTATGTTTTTACGCTGGTTTTACATAAAAATCCCCTGTTGTCAGGGGATTTTTAAGGTTAATATATTATCTTGTGTTACGCAGTTATCGCTGATATTATGCTGTTTTAACTCATTTGATTAGCAAGCAATTAGCAAAAGCTATAATTTAGGGTGGTGATAATAGGCGTGTATTATGTTATGGTGTTATCGCTAATATTAAACTGTACTTGCCTTGAAAATTTATATTGACTTTCACTCAACCTTATATTGCATACGCGGTCTGCCTCCGGTTTCGTAATTCATTTCACTGACCACTCTACCCGATTCGGCGAGGTAGTTCATATATCTGCGCACAGTTACGCCCGTAAGATTTACTTTTTCGGCAATTTCATCGCCGGTAAACCAAATGTTTTTATTGGCTTTCAGATATTCCATAATAAGTTCAAGCGTTTTTTCTTGAATACCTTTTGGAAAAAGGTCATCGCTCTTTTTGCGGGAATTGTCGATAATATGGTCAATGTTTTTTTGGTTTAACGTTTCAATATCCTTG
>SVTI01000044.1 GCA_015063855.1 Oscillospiraceae bacterium | reverse complement strand
GTGCACTTACTATTAAGTATACCACCAAAAATGAGCGTGTCAAGTTTTATGGGATATTTAAAGGGAAAAAGTGCATTGATGATGTTCGATAAGCATGCAAATTTAAAATATAAATTTGGCAATAGACATTTTTGGGCAGAAGGATATTATGTTTCTACAGTGGGACTTAATGAGGCTACGATAAGAAAATATATCGAAGATCAAGAGAAACACGATGTAGCATTAGATAAATTATCCGTTAAAGAATACGAGGACCCTTTTAAGGGTAGCAAGTAGTACGAGCGCCCTTTAAAGGGCGGCAAAAGCGGCAAAGGCAGTAGGCTTGAACAAAAGTGAAAGCCAGCGACTTGAGTCGCTGGCCGGTAACTTTGGGCTTTTAGCCCTAGTGCAAACCACCCGTTTGACGGGTGGTTATGATTTTGGTTCAGCTTTTTATTATCCCATTCAGCTTATTACAGAAAACATCCACCTCTTCCAGAGTGTTGAATGCACCGAAGGAAACACGCACAGCTCCGTTTTCACCTGTATTAAGGAGATTATGCGCCAAGGGGGAGCAATGAAAGCCGCCCCTTACACATATACCCTCGCGGTCGAGCTCTTCGGTTATCTCTATAGAGGAGCGTTCCTTGACATTGAACAGAAGTATATTTGAATGGGCAAACTCCTTGCAGTATACGATTATTCTTCTGTCGTTTATCAGTCTTTCTCTCAGCCGTCGGTACAGCATATCCTCATGCTCCCGTACGGTTTCGATACCTATCTCACGAATCGTGGATATTCCCGCCTCAAGACCCGCTATTGCAGGCGTCGGCAGAGTACCTGCCTCAAGCCTCTCGGGCAGGAGTGGCGGCATAGTTTCCTCAAGGGAATTGACTCCGTTTCCACCGCTTATAAGAGGTATCAGCTCTGCGGCGGCATTACCCTTATATCGGGAGGAGAAGAGCAGAGCGCCGCAACCCTGTATACCGTAGAGACCCTTGTGTGAAGGAACGCAGAGAATATCTATATTATCCCTTTCGATGTTGATATCGTATATACCCGCGCTCTGTGCCGCATCCACTATAAAGGTTATCCCTCTTTTTCTTGCCAGCTTGCCTATCTCTCTTATATGATTCTTCAGAGGAGAGACGTTTGACTGGTGGGAACAGATTATAAGCCTTGTTTTGGGAGTTATCTTGCTTACGATGTCCGCCATTACTTTTTCACGTGGAGCAAAGCAGTTGAATACCGAGTATTTGCATCCGCTTTTCACCAGGGGTCTGATGACCGAATTGTGTTCTATATTGGATATCAGCACGTGATCCTCTTTTTTTGCTACCGAGCTTATTGCTATGTTGAGAGCGTAGGTCGTATTAAGAGTAAATATTACGTTTTCCGGCTCCCTAAGTCCAAAGAGAGAACAGAGGGATTCTCTGCATCGGTATACGGTCCTTGCGCTTTCAAGAGACAGTCGGTGTCCGCTTCTGCCGGGATTACCGCAGTATTCCTCTATACATTTTTGAACTGCTCTGTATACCTCATCGGGTTTAGGGAAGGTGGTGGCGGCATTATCAAAATATATGAGCTTATCCATATACTCCGCCTGTCGCTTCGCTTACGGGTATATTGTTGTCCATCAGAATAGATCTTGCCCTTGACATAACTCGGCAGTCAAGCTCTATGCCGTTGGCACAACCCTTTTTTGTCATATAAGGCTCGAGAGAGATCACCCTTGATGATATATTATATTTTTTCAGCAACTCACTTGCTCTCATGGCATAGGTTACCGAGGGCAGAGCGAGTATACAGCTCTGTGAATTTCTTTTTCCCATATATTAAACCTCCCTAACTGCAATATATGCAGGTATAGGGAGGTTGTTAATTACAGTATGAAAGAATCCTTATCAAAGTCGGATATCTTGATGGGCGGTGCGGGATTTCTCTTTAATGGGTCGTAGAGAAACTTTCTGCATTTATGGTCCGAGGCAACTATACCGTTTATGTTGCAGAGCATGATATCGGGATTGTTCAAACACTCCGCATTTTCGCAATAGGCGCATATTTTAATTATATCGTGTGAAGAATAGTTTGCCATAGACATCTCCTTTTACTTTAATAAATATATTATAACCTATTTTTCGTTTTTTTTCAATAGATTTTGAAAATTAGTATGATTAAAAAGGCGCATATACCCTGAAAAAGCTTTGCTGTGAAGAATCTTTTCATTGATAACTTGTTTTTTAAACACCCCGCTATCTGCAGGTGAACGCAAATTCCCGAAAAGCATACTGCGAAACCCATAAGAGGCAGGCTCAACTCCGATTCAAGCTGTGAAAGATATCCCGAGGCATTCGTGATTTCCAAAAAACAGAGAAGAATCGATGAAAACAACGGTGAAAGACTGTAATGTATAAATAGATCATTGATAAGAGTGCCAAGAGCCCCGAAAAGCATCACAAAGGCAGATACCGTGACGGTAGGTCTTATCGCACGCATAACCGAGCTTACAAGAATCGGCTCTGTCTGAGCAACCTCCGTCTCCGGCAGTATGTTAGTTTTTATAATACCCTTTGGTCTGAATATCACTGCGTAAATAAAGGAGGAGACCAACTGTACCGTAAAAAGCTGTATTCCGAGTCGGCTGTTATTAAATATTACGGGGACGGCACCGAGAAGAAATGCAATACCCGTATTGTTGCAGAAGCAGAGAGCATGCTCTGCCTCCTCCTTTGTACAGCCTCCCTTTTCATATACTGCAAGTATTGCCACAGCACCCTGAGGATAGCCTGAGAATATCCCTAAAATATAAGCAAAGGCAAGATTTGAATTGAGGTGAAATAAATACTCGAAGGGCTTTTTTATGAATTGTGATATCCATATTTCACAGTTATAGCCGACAAGCATATTAGTAACCACGGCAAAGGGGAAAATCGTGGGCACAAGGGTCTTTATGCATAGGTCAAGAGAATCGCGTATACCCACTATGACCTGTGTCGGATAGAGTATCAGACAGATGTAGAGCGCCAAGGCAGGCAGTATCCTCGGCAGCCGCATTGGTTTTTGTGTGTAATTAATAAAAATCACCTTGCATAAAAATTAATGTAATGATAATAAAACTATACGCAGATAAGGTGGTAAAAATACATGAAAAAGAGGAAGCTGCCTCTGACCAGAATACTATCGGATGCTCTTGAAATGCCGGAAAATATATTTCCCGGGGTATCCGATATTAATATTATTCAGAATACCGAATTGAGCGTTGAAAACTGCCGCGGAATACTTCTGTATGAGTCAGATGAGATACAGCTTAGAATGCAGAGATTTGTTCTCTGTATAAAGGGGGAAGAACTGAGTCTGAAAAGCTATTTCGGCTCCCACGTCAGCATAAAGGGAAATATAGAATCGGTAGAATTTAAATGTGACAAGAAGGGATGAAGGATAATGAGTAAGCTTGTAAGCTGGCTGTACGGTTATAGGGTTGCAGAATGCGAAAGAGGTATCAGTATAAGAGTTTTAAACCTCATGCTGCGTCATAATATTGAATATTGGGGTCTTAAAAGAGACAACTCGGGAAGTTGTATTTTTTCTTTACTTGAAAAAGATTACAAAAAGCTCAATTCACTTCTTGACAAATATCAATTAAGGGTATATAGTGTAAAAGGAAGAGGTTTACCCTTTGTTTGTAAAGCTCATAAAAACAGAGTCGGATTACTTGTAGGATTGGCTGTTTTTTTCGTACTGATATTCCTTTCATCCCTGTTTGTCTGGGACGTAAAGGTGGTAAGCGATACCGATATTTCTCATAACGAAATTTTGGCTAATCTTAAGAGCCTCGGATGTTATGAGGGCAGCTTCGTTCCGTCGATAGATTTTGAGGATCTGTGTGTTGACTACGTTAACAAATACAAGGATTGCTCTTGGATATCGGTCAATCTCCGAGGTACTGTTGCTTACGTTGAGGTTCAGGATAAAAAGCTTTATGAAGCATCAAAAAAGACACCTGCTAACCTTGTGGCATCCCATTCGGGGATAATTCTCGACTATGCGGTATATAACGGACGAAGCCACGTGGAGATCGGATCTGTGGTTAAAAAGGGAGATCTTCTCGTCAGCGGTATCGTCGAAAGCAAGCAGGGAAATGTGCGTCTGTGCAGGGCTGACGGTGTGGTCAATGCCACGGTTGACACAGAGCTTACGGTTGAGGTACCCTATGTCTACAAAAAGCAGGTTTATACGGGAAATGTAGCTGAAAACACTGCCTTGCGCTTTTTTAATTTCGTATTTCCTTTTCACTTGGATGCAGAACCAAAGGGAAGCTGTACTAAATCCAAGGAAAGCGGAGGAGTAGTTCTTTTTGAAGAGATAGAGCTTCCTTTATCACTCGAAAAAGAGGTCTTACGCGAATATACCGTTGAGGATTTCGTCTATACTCAAAAGGAGGCTGAGGCTGTGGCTCAGCGTACCATGGATGAACGATTTCAAAGAGAGTTTCCCGATGCAGAGCTTATCTCTCTGACGAGCGAGGGTAAGCATACAGAGGATAAATATATCCTTAAATGTAAGATAAAATGTAGGCTTGATATTGCCGAGCCAAGAGATATAAATACAAACTGAAAGGACAATTAAATGTCAGAACGAATTATTTTAACCGATTCGATAGAGCAGACAGCCGCCATTTTTGGCAGCTTTGATGCCAATATTACGATAATCGAAAAGGCGTTTGGTGTAACTGTAAATAACCGTGATACAGAAAAGACTGCAGGAGATGCTATCATTATAACGGGAGACGATGAGGCGGTCTCAAAGGCGGCTGATGCCATAACGTATATGAAGCGTATGGCGAGCTTTAATTCTGAGCTTTCGGTTCAGAGCATTCAGTATATAGTGGATATGGTCAAGGACGGAAGACAGGATGAGCTGCGCAGCTTTGATGATGATTGTATCTGTATTACCAACCGCGGTAAGCCGATCAAGGCCAAGACCGTGGGTCAGAGGAAGTACGTTGAAGCTATACAGAAGAACACTATAGTTATGGGCGTGGGTCCTGCAGGTACTGGTAAAACCTTCCTTGCCGTTGCTATGGCGGTGAAGGCTTTACGTGCGAAGCAGGTGAACCGTATAATTCTCACCAGACCCGCAGTTGAGGCAGGTGAGAGGTTAGGTTATCTTCCGGGAGACCTTCAGAGCAAGATAGACCCCTATCTTCGCCCTCTCTATGACGCCCTATTTGAGATGATGGGACCCGAGAATTATGCAAGATACCTTGAGAGGGGTACCATAGAGATCGCTCCCCTTGCTTATATGCGAGGCAGAACGCTGGATGATTCCTTTATCATTCTTGACGAGGCCCAGAACACTACCCCTGAGCAGATGAAGATGTTTCTTACCCGTCTCGGCTTTAATTCTAAGGCTGTGGTTACGGGGGACGTTACCCAAACCGACCTTCCCTTCGGTAAGAAGAGTGGTCTTGTGGAAGCTACAAGAATACTTGAGGGTATAGAGGATATTGAGATACATCGCTTCACAGAGCGTGACGTAGTCCGTCACCATCTGGTGCAGAAGATCATCAAGGCATACGAAAAATACGACAAGGAAAGAAAAGAGAATAATGAGGAAAGACGGACACGACATTTTTATAAAAAATGAGCAGGATAAGATTGATGTTACAAAGGAACTGAAAAAGCTTATTGTTACTAGCATTGTCGCAGCTCTTAAATATGAGGAGTTTGAGGATAAATGCGAGGTTTCGGTAACCCTTTGCGATAACGAAGAGATACATGAATTAAACAGGGATTACAGAGGCGTGGACAGACCTACTGACGTGCTTTCCTTCCCGATTTTTGATGAGGATGATATGGGAGGCAAGGTGGTTCTCGGCGATATCGTTCTCAGTCTTGAGAAGGCTCAGGCACAGGCACAGGAATACGGTCATTCCTTTGAGAGGGAGATAGCCTTTCTCTGTGTTCATTCAATGCTCCATCTTTTAGGCTACGATCATGAAGAGGGAAAAGCCGAAGAAAGTGAGATGTTTTCACGTCAGGAAGAAATTTTGTGCAATATGGGTATTGCACGGAATGTATAAATATAGTATAATATATATAATTATAATTATTTTTGAGGTATTTAATGAAAAAAACAGGATTTGTTGCAATAGTAGGCAGACCAAACGTTGGAAAATCCACTCTGCTCAACGCACTTCTGGGCGAAAAGATAGCTATTATTTCAAAGAAGCCCCAGACCACCAGAAACAGAATAACCGGTATCCTCACAAGGGGAGAAACACAGTTTGTTTTCCTTGATACACCCGGTATGCATAACCCCAAGACCAAGCTGGGGGATTTTATGGTTAAAGCGGTTGCGGGTGCTATAGGTGACGTAGATGCGGCGATCCTTGTTGTAGAGGCGGGTGCTAAGCCTCATGCCATTGAGCTTGGACTTATCGAGAAGTTCAAGAGAGCAGATATGCCCGCGCTTCTCGTTATCAATAAGACAGACAAGAGTGATCCCGGTAAAGTTGCAGAGACTATCAGGGAGTATTCTCCTTTATATGATTTTTCCTCCATCGTTCCTATTTCCGCACTTAAGAATGACGGTGTGGATATCGTTCTTGACGAGACCGAGAAGTTTATGGAGGAGGGAATATGGTTCTTCCCCGAGGATGCTGTAACCGATCAGCCCGAGAGACAGATCGCGGCAGAGATAATCCGCGAGAAGCTTCTTCGTACCATGGACGATGAGATACCCCACGGTACTGCGGTAGTAATTGAGGCTTTTGAGGAGACTCCCAAGCTCTTAAAGATCCGTGCCGAGATATTCTGCGAGAAGCAGTCTCATAAGGGTATAATCATCGGTAAGCACGGTGCTTCACTCAAGACTATCGGAAGCTATGCCCGTGAGGATATGGAAAAGTTCTTCGGTACTAAGGTGTTCCTCGATCTCTGGGTCAAGGTAAAGGAAAACTGGAGAGACAGCAATTTTAATCTTAACAATTTCGGATTTAACGATAATATCGGTGAATAAAAATGCGTGAAAGCATTGAAGGACTTATTCTGTGCGAGACGGTTGTTCGGGACAGCGATAAGTTTTTGACGGTACTTACCGCCAAATACGGAAAGATATCGGTATATGCAAGTCATGTCCGTAACGTAAGGCGCGGTTCACTTGTATATTCGATCCCTATGCAGTATTGCAGGTTCAATATCAATAAAAAGAGCGATAAGTATTATCTCTCGGACGGTGAACTTCTCCATTCCTTTCTCGATCTTTCAGAGGATCTTGAGCGCTTTGCCTTAGCTCAGTATATTCTCGATATCATCCGTGAGATCACGGTGGAGAATAATGACGAAGGCGAGATGCTTTCCCTTGCTCTCAATACTCTTTTCGTTTTACAGAAGGGAGAGAAGCCGCTTCCGCTTATCAAGGCGACCTTTGAATTCCGTGTTATGGCGCAGGCGGGATATATGCCTGACCTTCACAGATGCGATTTCTGCGGTAAGGAAACGGGCGAGATGTATCTTGATATTATGAACGGAAGGCTTATCTGTACCGATTGCCAGAGGATACGAAACCATGCTGAGGCAGACCGTGAGGATATGGCAACTGCCGTGATAATGGTTCATATTACTCCGTCAATGCTCAAAGGTCTGCGTTATGTGCTTTCAAGCGAGGCGAAGCGGATATTCTCATATTCTATTGCCGAGGATGAGCTTTCAAATTATGCCGACGTGTGTGAAAAATATATACTTAATCACTTGGAGCGAGGTTTCGATACCCTTGATTTCTACAAGACGGTTGTGACCTTGCCCTTTTAGGAAAAGAAATGCCAAATTTTCAAAAAGCGATAAAAATATTAGAATTTAATAAGATCAGAGCGATGCTGGCGGAATCGGCTGTGACCGAGGGTGCCAAGGCTCTTGCTATGGAAATCGAGCCGGAAGCGGATGTTTTTTCGGTTCGCCGAAAGCAACTTCAGACTTCGGATGCCAAGCGCCTTTACGATGAGAAGGGCATGCCGCCCTTCGGAGATATAAAAGATATTACCTCCTCACTTGAGCGATGTGAGAAGGGTGCGGCTCTTAATACGGTTGAGCTTCTTCGTATAGCGGAACTTCTCTGCAGTGCCAGACGTTTGCAGGAGTATATCGATTCCAATAAGCGCTTTGATACAATGCTTGACGAGAGCTTCTACCTTCTTTCACAGAACAAAGCTCTTGAGGACAGAATACGTAAGATTA
This sequence comes from Oscillospiraceae bacterium, assembly GCA_015063855.1. Taxonomy (GTDB): domain Bacteria; phylum Bacillota; class Clostridia; order Oscillospirales; family CAG-272; genus RGIG7300. Next base: position 12,531 of record SVTI01000044.1, on the reverse strand, counting down.
TCATAACGGCTGATATGATAGCCGATGATGCAAGTCCTGCGTTGTCCGACATCAGACGTAAGATAAAGAACACAAATAATAAGATAAAAGAAACCTTGTCGAAATATACCGGCGGTGCATATTCCAAGTATCTTCAGGAAAACATCGTTACCCAGCGTGACGGAAGATACGTTGTACCCGTTAAGGTTGAGCACAAGAACGAGATCAAAGGACTTGTACACGACACATCTTCATCGGGAGCTACACTTTTTATTGAGCCTATGCAGGTGGTTGAAGCCAATAATACTCTTCGTGAGCTTGAATCGGCAGAGAAATTTGAGATAGAGAAGATACTGGCATCGCTTAGTGCCGACTGTGCTAAGTTCTCCTATGAGCTTCGCTGTGATTATCTGCAGATAACAGAGCTTGCGCTGATATTTGCACGTGCCGCTTTGGCGGTTAAGATGGATGCACGTTCACCTTCGATAAACGAGGACGGTGAGTTTACCCTTATCCGTGCCAAGCATCCCTTACTTGACCCGAAGAAGGCTGTGCCGATAAACGTTTCGGTCGGAGGTAAATACGATACTCTGGTGGTAACGGGACCAAATACCGGCGGTAAGACGGTGACTCTTAAAACTCTCGGACTCTTCGCACTTATGGTGCAGTCGGGACTTCACGTTCCTCTTTATGAGGAGTCTACGGTATGTATCTTTGATAAGATACTTTGCGATATAGGAGACGAGCAAAGTATAGAGCAGTCTCTCTCCACCTTTTCGGCTCACATGGTCAATATTGTAGATATAGTAGCCCAGGCGGGCGAGGGAAGCTTAGTTCTCTTTGATGAGCTGGGCTCCGGTACAGACCCTGTTGAAGGTGCGGCATTAGCCGTTTCAGTGCTGGAGAAGATAAGGGAGAAGGGGGCACTTTGTGCCGCAACCACACATTATGCGGAGCTTAAGGTATATGCTCTTGACACAGAAGGAGTTTGTAATGCCTCCTGCGAATTTGATGTAGAGACTCTTCGCCCCACATACAGACTTATAACAGGAACTCCGGGTAAGTCGAATGCTTTTGCGATTTCAAGAAAGTTGGGACTTCCCGAGGAGATTATAGAACGTGCCACCGAATACGTTTCGGGCGATAACAAGAGGTTTGAATACGTTATCGAGAAGCTTGAGGCCACCCGAATCGAAATGGAGCGCGAAAGAGATAAGGCAAGAGCATTAAAGGCAGAATACGAGAATTTCAAGCGTACTGCCGAAAAGAAGATGCAACAGCGTCTTGAGGAGAGCGAAAGGCAGGTCGAAAAAGCAGAGGCAAAGGCGGCGGCAATGATAGCAAGCGCACGTGCTTCAAGTGATTTTGTATTTCGCGAGCTTGAAAAGGTTAAGAAGCAGAGAGACTCGGAGAAGCTCTCTGAGGGTCTTGAGGCAGCAAGAGAGAAGGTAAGACGCGAGCTTCGCCGTGCCGATGACAAGACCAATCCGGTAATAGACAGAGGGGATTCTACCTATAAGCTTCCCCGTAAGCTCAAGAAGGGCGACCTTGTCCATATAGTGAATATTGACCGTGACGGTATCGTAGCCGAAGAGCCTAAGGGTGACGGCAACGTAAGCGTACGTATAGGTCAGATGATAACCAAGACCAAGGAAAAGAACCTCATGCTTGTGGGTGATGGTGCGATAACCGTTACCACTAAGGAAAAAAAGCAACTCAGCCACAGCGATTTTTCCAGAAGCGTTTCAAGCGGCTTTAAGCCTGAGCTTGATCTTCGCGGAATGAACGGTGAGGATGCCTGGGTACAGGTTGATAAATATTTAGACGACGCATTGCTTTCGGGTATACGTATAGTTACTCTTATCCACGGTAAGGGAACAGGCAAGCTTAAGGCGGCGCTGAAGCCTTTTTTGCAGAGGGATAAGCGAGTCAAGACCTTCCGTGAGGGTATGTACGGTGAGGGTGACGGTGGCGTTACGATTGTAGAATTAAAATAAGTGTAATAGAGGAACAAAAAATGGAAAAGATGAAATTCGGCTTACAGATGTACACTATCCGTGATTACTGTGCCACAAGACCTCTCTTTGAGAGATCCTTACGTAAGGTAGCTGAAATGGGATATAAATACTTCCAGCTTTCCGGTGAGGGTGAGGGTGCTACAGACCCTAAGCGCTTAAAGGAGCTTTGCGATGAAACGGGACTTGTTTGCGGTCTTACCCACTGGGATGATAACGAAATAGTTAATAATACAGAAAAGTGTATCGAGGATCATGATATATTCGGCTGTAACGGTATCGGCATAGGCGGTATGCCCGGCGAATTCCGTAACTATGAGGGCTATAGCCGTTTTATTGAAAAGTACGGTCCTGCATGCGAGAAGATAGGTAAGGCAGGAAAGAGCTTCTGCTATCATAACCATTGGTTTGAGTTTGAGAGATTCGCCAACGGTAAAACCGGCTTGGAAATGCTTCTTGAGGGTATGCCCGAGGGATTTAAATTTACCTTTGACACAGCGTGGGCTCAGATAGCGGGTATCGACTGTGGTGCCTTCATCCGTAAGTACGGTGATAAGATATTTGCTACCCACTTTAAGGATATTACCATCGTGGATAACGTTATCCAGGTAACCGAGCTTCTCACGGGTAATATGAACTTTGACGCTATCGTTGAAGCTAGCAAGGATGCAGGCATAGAGTGGCATTTTATCGAGCAGGATTTTGTAAGGCGTCATAATCTTTACGATTCTGCTAAGATTAGTCGTGATAATATCATGGAAAGATACTCCGATTACTTGCAATAAGGAAAAAATTATGGTACAATTTAAGTTAAGTGCTTTTGCAGATGAATACAGCCCCGAGATAGATAAGCAGATAGCTTGGCTTTCGGCAAATAACGTTGACCTTCTTGAGATAAGAGGTGTTGACGGTACGCCTGTAGCCGATATCACTCTTGATAAAGCAAGAGAGGTAAAGGCAAAACTTGATAAAGCGGGTATCGGCATTTCGGCAATAGGTTCTCCTGCGGGTAAGATAAATATTAAAGACGATTTTACGCCCCATCTTGAGCAGTTCAAGCATCTTTGCGAAATTGCCCATATCTTAGAGGCGAAAAGAATGAGGATATTCAGTTTCTTCATGCCCGAAGGAGATGATCCCGAAATATGGTTTGATGAGGTCGTAAAGCGCCTTTCGGTATTCTGCGATATTGCGGAAAAGGAAGGCTTAATCCTTTGCCATGAAAACGAAAAGCAGATCTACGGTGAAACTCCGGAGAGATGCATCAAGCTCTATAATGCGCTTGGCGGCAGAATGAAGTGTGTGTTCGACCATGCAAACTTTATTGCCTGTGATATCGAGGCTTATCCCTTCGCCTATAATACGGTGAAGGAAGCTATGAGTTATATGCATATCAAGGATGCAAGTGCAGAAAAGGAAATGGTCGTGGCAGGCGAGGGAATAGGCAGAATTCCTGAAACGCTTGCAAGTGTTAAAAACGATTTTGAGGGCGAGTTCATCCTTACCCTTGAACCCCACCTTATAGAGTTCGATGGTCTTAAGGGACTTGAGAGCGAGGGTCATACCTCTAACGTGGGCAATAAATATGCCAACACCGATGAAGCTTTCGGCGCGGCATTGTCGGCATTGAAAAAATATTTATAATAAAAATAAATTAAACATAAATACAGGGGGACTTTAATAATGGCAGATTTCAAAATGTTAGCCATCGACCTTGGTGCTTCCAGCGGTAGAGGTATTGTAGGTCGTTTCGATGGTAAAAAGCTTTCTCTTGAAGAGAATCACCGTTTTGATAACGATCCCGTAATTGCGGCAGGTACATTCTACTGGGATATCCTTCGCATATTCTTCGAGATCAAGAATTCTATCCGTAAGTGCGCACTTTCCTCGGATAAGGATATTTCTTCTATCGGTATTGACACATGGGGCGTTGACTTCGGTCTTCTTGATCGTGACGGCAAGCTCATGGGTAATCCCGTTCACTATCGTGATGCACGTACCATGGACTTTGAGAATTGGGCATTCAATAAGCTCACAAAGGAACAGATTTTTGAAAAGACAGGTATTGCACACGTAAACTTCAACAGTATTTTCCAGCTTATGTCTTCACTTCGTACCAATCCCAATGCTTTTGATGGGGCAGACAAGCTTCTCTTTATCCCTGACCTTCTCAACTACTTCTTGACCGGTCAGGCTAAAACCGAGTACACTGTAGCTTCTACAGGCGGTCTTCTTGATGTTAAGAACCGCAACTGGGCAATGGACATGATCGCAGAGCTTGGTGTTCCTACCAACATCTTCACCGAGATCGCCCAGCCCGGTACAGTTCTCGGCAAGCTTCTTCCCCAGATTTCCGAGGATACAGGTATCTATGACGCTAACGTTGTTCACGTTGCGGCTCACGATACTGCAAGTGCAGTTGTATCCGTTCCCGCTAAGGGCGAGGACTTCATCTACATCAGCTCCGGCACATGGTCTCTTATGGGTATGGAATTGAACGAGCCCAATCCCTCTATCGAGGCAATGAACTGCGGCTTCACAAATGAAGGCGGTACAAACGGCAAGATCAGATTCCTTCGTAACATTATGGGTCTCTGGCTTGAGCAGGAATCCAAGAGACAGTGGGCTCGTGAGGGTGAAAAGACCACCTACGACCAGCTCTCTGATATGGCTATGGCAAGCGAGGCTCACAAGTGCTTCATCAATCCCGACGATCCCTCCTTTATGGCGCCCGGTAACCTCCCCAAGAGAGTTGCAGAGTTCTGTGAAAGAACAGGTCAGTATGTACCTCAGACCAAGGGCGAGATCATTCGTTGTATCTTTGAGTCCCTTGCTCTTAAGTATCGTTGGACAGTTGAAAACATGGATGCTATGATGGGCAAGTACACTCCCTTCATCAACATCGTTGGCGGTGGAACCAAGGAAGCTCCTCTCTGCCAGTTCACGGCAGACGCTTGTAAGCGTCCCGTATACGCAGGTCCCACAGAGGCAACCTCTATCGGTAACCTTCTCGTTCAGCTTATGGCTGCAGGTAAGGTTTCAAACCTTGACGAGGCTCGTCAGGTAGTTCGTGACTCCTTCGAGATCAAGTGCTACGAGCCTAAGGATGCAGATAAGTGGGATGCCGCTTACGAAAGATTCTTAAAGTTATTATAATTTAAAAATAAATTTGGAGGATATATAAATGATTAACAAGAGCTATGAATTAGCTAAAGAGATCTATGCAGCTCAGGGTATTGATACCGATGCAATGATCGCTAAGCTTAAGAACATCCCTGTTTCTCTCCACTGCTGGCAGGGTGATGACGTTATCGGTTTTGACCATGACGGCCCCCTTAACGGCGGTATTCAGACAACAGGTAATTATCCCGGTAAGGCAACCACTCCCGAGCAGCTTATGGCTGATATGGATAAGGTTATCTCCCTTTGTCCCGGTGCAAAGAAAATCAACGTTCACGCTTGCTATGCTATTTTTGAGAATGGTGAGTTCGTTGACCGTGACAAGCTTGAACCCAAGCACTTCAAAAAGTGGGTAGAGTTTGCAAAGGAAAGAGGCTGCGGCCTTGACTTCAACCCCACATTCTTCTCTCATCCTATGCAGAAGGATGGACTTACTCTTTCCAGCCCCGACGAAAATGTTCGTAAGTTCTGGATCGAGCACGGCAAGGCTTGTATCCGTATTTCCGAGTATTTTGCAAAGGAAACAGGTATGCCCTGTGTTATGAACATCTGGACAGGCGACGGCTTCAAGGATATTCCTGCTGACCGTATGGGCCCCAGAATGAGATATAAGGAATCCATCGAGGAGATCCTCTCCGAGCCTTACGATTTCAACCTCGTTAAGCCCTGCGTTGAGTCTAAGGTATTCGGTATCGGCGTTGAGTCCTACACTGCAGGCTCTGCAGAGTTCGCACTCTCCATCGTTGCAGCTAACTCCGATAAGTGCATTCCTCTTATGGATAACGGTCACTACCACCCCACCGAAGTAGTTTCCGATAAGATCCCTGCGCTTCTTTGCTTCTTCCCCGAGATCGCACTCCACATCACTCGTGGTGTTCGTTGGGACTCCGACCACGTTGTTCTCTTTGATGACGAAACCAAGGAAATGGCAAAGGAGATCGTTCGTTGCGATGCTCTTGACCGTGCATACATGGCTCTTGACTACTTTGATGCTTCCATCAACCGTATCTCCGCTTGGACCACAGGTTTCAGAAGCTGGCAGAAGGCTCTTCTTCAGGCAATGTGTACTCCCAATGCAGCTCTCAAGGCTCTCCAGGATGAGGGTAACTTTACCAAGCTTATGGTTATGCAGGAAGAAGCTAAGATGCTTCCCTTCGGCGCAGTATGGGCTAAGTACTGTGAAGAGTGTGGCGTAGCAGGCGATGCTTCCTGGTATGACGAAATCGAAAAGTACGAAGCAGAAGTACTTTCAAAAAGATAAATTTACAGCATAGCATCCCTAAGCCTCCCTTGCCTAAAGGGAGGGGGACCGCTTGCGGTGGAGGGATACTAAGCTATTCTTCAGATATAAAAAGAATACATAAAAAGAAGGTTATACATAATGATGATGAATCTTGAAAAGGAAATTCGTGAACAGCCTGAGGTGCTTGGACGAGTTCTTACAACAAATAAGGCAGCTATTGAAGCAGCAGCTGCTGCTATCAAGGCAAGAGGCGATATTACCAACGTAGTATTTGCAGCACGCGGTACATCCGATCACGCTTGTATCTATGCACAGTATCTCTATCAGAGATACCTCGGCATCCCCTGCGGTCTTGCTACATCCTCCGTTAACACCAAGTACGGTGCAACCGTAAACTACAAGAACACTCTTGTAATCGGTGTTTCCCAGTCCGGTATGGCTAAGGACGTTCTTGCTATCATCGAGATGGCAAAGGCAACAGGCGGTCTTACCGTAACAATCACTAACAACGAAGAGTCTCCCGTAGCTAAGGCTGGTGACTTCCACCTCTTCATCGACTCCGGTCATGAGGCTTCCATCGCAGCTACAAAGACATTTACCTCCGAGATGTACCTCCTTGCAAAGCTTGGTCAGGCTTGGAGCGGCGACGAAGAGCTTGCAAAGGAGCTTGATATGGTTCCTGCAGCAGTTGCAGAGCTTCTCGACTACTTACCCGATCAGGTTCTCTCCACCGTTGAGAGATTCCGCTTTATGCGCGAAGGAGTGCTGGTTGGTAGAGGTATGACATACCCCATCGCTCTTGAGGGTGCGCTTAAGATCATGGAGACCAACTGCTTGAAGATCTCCGGCTACGCTATCAGCGACTTCCAGCACGGTCCTCTTGCACAGCTTAACAAGAACGGCCTTTGCATCGTTCTTGCAGCTAACGGCGCTTGCCTCGATGACGCTAAGATCGTAATCGAGAAGGTTAAGCCCACCGAAGCTGAGGTTCTCGTTATCACCGACTCCGATGAATTCGATGATATGCCCCTCGTATTCAAGCTTCCCAAGCTTCCTTCCGACAACGTATCTCCCTACCTCTTCGCAGTATGCGTACAGCTTATCGCTATGGAGCTTACAAAGGTAAGAGGCACCGACCCCGACGTTTCTGTAGTCCTCAACAAGATCACAGTTACAAAGTAATTGCATAATAAAGTTATAATCAAAGCGAGTGGTTTTGGACCGCTCGCTTTAGTTTTTTGAGATTTAATATTGTATTACCAAGGATTCTGTGTTATAATACTAAAAAATAAAAGAAGCCTCAAAGGAGAAATATAAATGGCAATAGTAACAATTATCGGCTCCGGTATGATGGGCTCAGCGTTGGCATTTCCCGCAAGGGAAAATGGGCACGAGGTTCGCCTTGTGGGTACACATCTTGACCGTGAAATAATCGATACCTGCATCAAAACAAACAGACACCCCAAATTTACAAAGGATTTTCCCGCAGGAGTTAAATATTTTCAGATAGAGGATGTAGACACAGCGATTAACGGTGCGGATTTTATCATCGGCGGTGTCAGCTCCTTCGGTGTTGATTGGTTTGGCGATGTTATCCTTCCCAAGATTCCTGAGAATACTCCTGTTATCACAGTTACCAAGGGTCTCTATGATACCCCCGACGGCAAGCTTCTCACATATCCCGATATATGGGAGCAGAAGCTCGAAAAGATAGGTAAAAAGCTATCTCTTAACGCTATCGGAGGACCTTGTACCAGCTATGAGCTTGTAGCTCACGATCAGACAGAGGTTGCGTTCTGCGGTAAGGATTTAAAGGTGCTTGAATTTTTAAGAGAAGTGATGTCCACCGATTATTACCATATCAGCATCACCACCGACGTTGTTGGTATAGAGAGTGCGGTGGCACTTAAGAACGGATATGCACTTGCTGTTGCTCTTACTATAGGCGAGAATCAGAAGAAGTTCGGTCTTGACAGTGAACTTCACTTTAACTCTCAGGCGGCTGTGTTTGGTCAGAGTGTTAAGGAGATGTACAGACTTCTTCAGTATCAGGGTGCTGACAGTATAGACAATCTCTCTGTCGGCGCAGGTGACCTTTACGTTACCGTTTACGGCGGCAGAACCCGTCTTGTAGGAATACTCCTCGGCAGAGGCATGAGTATAGACGAGGCTCTTGAGGAGCTTAACGGTGTTACACTTGAATCTATAGTTGTAGCAGACCGTGTGGCGAGAGCGGTACGCAAATGTGCGGAGAAGGGAATACTTGATCCCGCTGATTTTCCGCTTCTTATGCATGTTGACGAGATCTTGCGCGAAAAGGTTGCGGTCAACATCCCTTGGGATGAATTCAGAATCGGATAATACAAAGCCCGGTATACTTTTGGTATACCGGGTATTTTCCGTTCTTGGCTTGACAATAATAGTCAAATCATGATATAATGTTTAAAATAGGCGTAGTATTATCTTGATTTTGCATGAGAGAAATTTTATTAAATTTGAACGGAGAAGCTTTGATGAAGAGATTATTATCTGCGGTATTAACTGTAATAATGCTTATCGGCATATTACCCGCAAATGCTTTTGCTGCAACTGAATATCCCTTCACCGACGTTTCCCAAAATGCATGGTACAGAGATGCGGTGGAATACTGTCATATAAACGGCCTTATCATGGGTACCTCCGATACCGAATTCTCACCAGACGTGAAGTTGACCAGAGCCATGTTCGTAACTATGCTTGCAAGACTTGCAAAGGCGGATTTGACAGGTTGTTCTGGCTCAAGCTTTACTGACGTCAAGGCGGGGAGCTGGTATGCTCCTTCTGTGGAATGGGCATACAGAAATAACATAACCGGCGGTACCGGAAACGGAAAATTTTCACCCGATTCCCCCATTACCCGCGAACAGATATGCCGTTTCTTCCATAATTATATTAAGACGACCGATGCAGAGGTAGTCTATGATAACAGTATAATTGAAAAATACAAGGATGTCGGTGAAATTTCTTCATGGGCAAGCCGGGATGTAGAGTTTGCAGTTGCCAATTCTATAATAAACAGTACGTCTCAGAAGGAGCTTACCGTTTCTCCTAAGGTTATCGTTACCAGATCGCAGGCGGCGCAGTTCTTTATGAATTTCAAGGATCGTTTTTATGCAGAGTTTCCCCTTGATTCAAAGACCGAGCTTGATAACTACTGCAGAAATAATGCGGAGATCGGTTGTAATGAAACTCTGCTTCTTCGCTGGGAGGGAGAGACCTCAGAGATCGTATTATCCGACGGCTCAAGTGTAATGCTTGAGAAGGGAAGAAGATATAATATCACTTTCACAAGGAAGTCTTCGCTTGATATATCCTATTCTGCGATCAATGAGCTGACTTGGACTCTGACTCTTGATACAAACGGCGGAGAAATGAGTGCTGATAGCGAATATATCTTTAGAGAAGATGAAGCTTATACTGCCGTATTCGGCAGTTCTTTGCCCATGCCCGAAAAAAGGGGCTACAGCTTTACGGGCTGGTATTGCGAGGATAAGGAATATCTTCTTGATCTAAAGGATAGCTTCAGTTATGAGGAGAACGTAACGTTCCGGGCTCTTTGGTCTGCAAATGATTATACTGTTACCTTCGATTCCAACGGCGGAAAGCTTGAAGGACTGAATGAATTTATCGTCAATATAAATGATAATTACTATGAAGTATTGGCAGAACTTTGCGAGCCTTCGAGAATCGGTTATAGCTTTGAAGGATGGTATTGTGATAATTACAAGCTTGATCTTAAAGATGATTTCGATTATTCCGAGAACATAATCTTTAAGGCGAAATGGGAAGCAAAATCTTATAAGATTTCTTTTGAAAACGGTGAAGAATTTACAGTAAAATATGATCAGAAAATTTCTGATGTTATTACGGAAATCCCCGTGATAAATAAGACGGGCTATACCTTTGTTTCGTGGTTCTGTGAGGATAAGGATTATACATTTGATATTGAAGATTCTTTCACGTTCACAGATGATTTGATCTTGACAGCAACATGGGAAGCAAATTCTTATAAAATTTTCTTCGAAAACGGTGAGGAATATACAGTAAAATACGACCAGAAATTCTCCGATATTATCCCTGTGATTCCTTATGCAAAAAGAACGGGATACAGCTTCCTTTCATGGTACTGTGAGGGCGAGGATTATATCTTTTCCCTTGACGATACCTTTAGATTTCCAAATGATATAAGCTTTAAGGCTAAATGGTCTGCTAACAGTTATACCGTCAGCTTTGACCCCAACGGCGGCAGTCTTACAGGTAATACAGTATACGGTATAGATTATGACGTTTGCTGGACAGATGTGATATCAGCAGAACCTATACCGATGCGTGAGGGATACAGCTTTGCAGGCTGGTATTACGGTGAATACCGTTTCGACATTGAGGACAGCTTCAGATTTACCGATGATATAACCTTCGTTGCAAAATGGGAAGCAAATTCTTATAAAATTTTCTTCGAAAATGGTGAAGAATTTACAGTAAAATACGACCAGAAAATTTCTGATGTTATCACGGAAATCCCCGTAATAAATAAGACGGGCTATACCTTTGTTTCGTGGTTCTGTGAGGATAAGGATTATACATTTGATATTGAAGATTCTTTCACGTTCACAGATGATTTGATCTTGACAGCAACATGGGAATCAAATACCTATAAGATTTCCTTTGAAAACGGAGACAAATTCTTAGTTAAGTACGATCAAAATATCGGTGATGTGATCAAAGAGCTTCCAAGGATCGAAAAGGAAGGCTACACCTTTGTTTCATGGTATTGCGAGAGTGAGGATTATACCTTTGATGCCAACGATATTTTTAACTTTACAAACGACATATTTTTTACCGCGGAATGGGAAGCGAATTCTTATATGCTTTCCTTTGAAAACGGTGATAAATTCCTGGTGAAATACGATCAGCGGATAGGAGATTTTATTAAAGAACTCCCGAAGATCGAAAAGATCGGGTATACATTTATTTCGTGGTATTGTACAGATAAGGATTATACTTTAGAGACGGATGACGTTTTTAGTTTTACCGAATCTCTTTATTTTAAAGCAGTTTGGGAAGCAAATTCTTATAAAATTTTCTTTGAAAACGGCGAGGAATATACGGTAAAATACGATCAAAAGATTTCAGATGTAATTAAGAGTATACCTGTAATTGAAAAAAACGGATACAGCTTCAAATCATGGTATTGCGAAGCATATAATTATATTCTGAATACCGACGATACCTTTGTGTTTACTGAGGATGTTTCCTTTATCTCAAAATGGACTCCCAATACATACAGAATTTCCTTTGAAAACGGTGAAGAATTTACAGTAAAATATGATCAGAAAATTTCTGATGTTATTACGGAAATCCCCGTGATAAATAAGACGGGTTACACCTTTGTTTCATGGTGTTGCGATAGTGAGGATTATATCCTTGATACCGAGGATATTTACAATTTTACCGAATCTCTTTATTTTAGAGCAGTTTGGGAAGCAAATTCCTATAAAATATTCTTTGAAAACGGCGAAGAATTCACGGTAAAATACGATCAGAAAATTTCGGATATCATTACGGATTATCCTGCGATACAAAAAACCGGTTATACCTTCCTTTCATGGTACTGTGAGAGCGAGGATTATACCTTTGATGCCAACGATATTTTTAACTTTACAAACGATATGTTTTTTACCGCTGAATGGGAAGCAAATTCCTATAAAATATTCTTTGAAAACGGCGAAGAATTCACGGTAAAATACGATCAGAAAATTTCGGATATCATTACGGATGATCCTGAGATACAAAAAACCGGTTATACCTTCCTTTCATGGTACTGTAAGAGCGAGGATTATACCTTTGATGCCAACGATATTTTTAACTTTACAAACGACATATTTTTTACCGCTGAATGGGAAGCGAATTCTTATATGCTTTCCTTTGAAAACGGTGAGGAATATACAGTAAAATACGATCAGAAAATTTCGGATATCATTACGGATGATCCTGAGATACAAAAAACCGGTTATACCTTCCTTTCATGGTACTGTAAGAGCGAGGATTATACCTTTGATGCCAACGATATTTTTA
>SVTI01000043.1 GCA_015063855.1 Oscillospiraceae bacterium | reverse complement strand
GAGGTGTTGAGGTTATTATGCTTCAATGTCAAGTATCCGAGGATTCCCTTGAATTTATTTCATGAATTTTTTTGAAAAAATAGCTTTTTCCTCTTTTATTTTTTATTTTTTTATGTTATAATTCTTTATGTATTTATTCTATCTTGCGAGGTCTTTTTATGAGCGGTTTTTTTGGTGTAGTTTCAAAGGAAGATTGTGTGTTTGATCTGTTTTACGGAACAGACTATCATTCACATTTAGGTACACGCAGAGCGGGTATGGTAGTATACGATCCCGTTGACGGATTTGATAAGGCATTACATAATATTGAGAATTCTCCCTTTAGAACTAAGTTTACGTCAGAGTCTACCTCTATGCACGGAACTATGGGTATTGGCTGTATTTCCGATTATGAGGCTCAGCCTATGCTTGTTCATTCCCATCACGGTACTTTTGCCATTACTACAACGGGTAAGATCAATAACTCCGAGAAGATAGTTAACGAAATACTTAAGAACAAGGCTCATTTCTTTATTATGGGCGACGGCGGTATCAATCCTACCGAATTGACTGCTGCGATTATAAATCAAAAGGAAAACTTTATTGAGGGTATCAGATATGCTCAGGAGATAATCGAAGGCTCACTCAGCATGCTTATTCTCACTCCACTCGGTATTTACTGCGCTCGTGACCGTCTCGGCAGAACTCCAATAGCTATCGGACAAAAGGAAGAAGGGTATTGTGCAAGCTTCGAGAGCTTTGTACATCAGAACTTAGGATATAAGGATTATAAAGAACTCGGCCCCGGTGAAATAGCTATTATGACCGCCGAAGGAGTAAAGACTCTTGTTGCTCCCGGGAAGGATATGAAGATATGTGCCTTTATGTGGGTATACTACGGTTATCCGTCTTCATCCTATGAGGGCATCAGCGTGGAGAGGATGAGATATAACTGCGGTCAGATACTGGCCCGTAAGGATAAGGGAAAGATATTCCCGGATATAGTTGCAGGTGTACCCGATTCGGGTATCGCTCATGCTATAGGATATGCCAATGAGTCGGGAATACCCTATGCCAGACCCTTTGTTAAATATACTCCCACATGGCCGCGTTCATTTATGCCCCCAAATCAGACCAAGCGTAACCTTATTGCGAAGATGAAGCTTTTAGCTATCCATGATCTTATCGAGGATAAGAAGCTTCTCCTTATAGATGACTCTATTGTACGCGGTACACAGCTGCGTGAGACCACCGACTTCCTCTATGACAGCGGTGCCAAGGAGGTACACATCCGTCTCGGCTGTCCTCCCCTTATGTATGTTTGTAAGTACCTTAATTTCTCCCGTTCTAATTCTGACATGGATCTTATCACCCGTAAGGTGATTGCAGAGCTTGAGGGTGAAGAATGTCCCGACAGAGCTACCGTTGATGAATATGCAGATCCCACAACAGAGAAGTATGACAACATGGTTGAGAAGATTCGAGAAATGATGCATTTCACATCTCTTCGTTATCCTACCGTTGACGATGTTATTGAGGCAACAGGCCTTCCTGCAGACAAGCTTTGTACCTACTGCTGGAACGGAAAAGAATAAAAATCATATTATATATCAGATACATCAGATACATCAGACCCTCCCTTATTCGGAGGGTCTCATTATTGCACTATTCAACTCGATTATTAATAAAATACACAGTAAATGTTAAAAAAGTGTTGACAAAAATGTGAAAATGATGTATAATTAACACAAATCAGTTCTCTGCGGTGATTCCGCTACCCGACGGAGGTTCGGATATTAATGATATTAATTTAATTTGTTAAGGAGAATTATTATGGATAATAAATCATTACCACTTTTGTTGCTTGATAACAGCAGTATGATGAGTGTTTTAAACGAAGGAGAATTTAAGTGTTATAATCTTAAATTTTATGATGCTAAGCATATTATCGAGATCCACGGAGATGACGTGTTAAAGTGCTTTGCGAATATGGATATTGAAACGGTGATCTATGATTATCTCGGCATTCCCAAAAAGGATTATCAGTATAAGAAGATACGAAATATGCGGCCGGGACAGGATGCTATCGTATTCAAGCTTTACATAACTCCATCGGAGAGCCAGCCTGTAATTGCAGCTGATGACGGAGTTGAAGCAAAGAAAATACAAAATGTTTATGTATACTGTCAGTATCTGACACGCTTGGCATAAACAAAAAGGCATATCAAAGGCGATATGACAGCAGAAACGAATTTTAGAGCAGGGAACTGAATCTAATTATAAAAGGGCGGCAACGGAGCCGCCCTTTCTTTCCGACATAAAAATGGGTGAACTTGATGATTCACCCATTTTAATAACTATTGTCTGTTACGGATATATCAGCGATTGTTGATAAGCTTTGTGAGCTCAACGGGATCAACGATCTTGCCGTCCTTGTAAACTCTCATGTTACCGGAAGCGATCTCGTCGATGAGGATAACCTCGTCGTTATTGTAACCGAACTCAAACTTGATATCCCAGAGGTCAAGACCGATAGACTTAAGGTCGTCTGCAACGATCTTAGTGATCTTAAGTGTCTGCTCCTTCATGGACTCAAACATAGCGGGAGTCATTACGCCGAGAGCTGCAAGGCCTTCGCCTGTTACAAGGGGATCGCCCTTAGCGTCGTTCTTGAATGTACATTCAACATAACCGCCTTCGAGAACTGTACCGTCCTCAATATATTCACCGTATCTGCGGATAAAGCTGCCTGTAGCAACGAGACGGCAGATAACTTCAAGACCGTGACCGAATACGGTTGCAGGAAGAACCTCCATTGTTGCGTTATCAAGGTCAGCGGAAACATAGTGAGTCTTGATGCCTGCTTCCTTGAGAAGCTCAAAATAGTGGATGGAGCTCTGGAGATTTGCCTTGCCGATACCGTCGATGGTAAGACCAACAGTATTTTCACCGGGATCAAACACGCCGTCCTTGCCTGTGCAATCGTCCTTGAATTTGAGCATTACGTTACCGTTGTCAAGAGAATAAACGTCCTTGGTTTTTCCTTCATAGATCTTTTTCATATTCAGCACCTCTTTTATTACTAAAAATTATGTTATTATTATATCATATTTTCACATGTATGTATAGTGATTTTTTGAAAAAAATATTAATTTTTTATGCTTAATACTATACATACAGCTGTTGAAAGCCGTTGAGTGTGTTTGTTGAATTATAAAGCCGTAAGTACCCTTGCAATAGATATTTAAATGTGATATAATATCACAAACACAACCACAAAAAGGAATCGACCGATGACGTATACCGACTTTAAAAATAAATACGGCTTAAAATTAAATAAACAGCAGGATGAGGCTGTACAGAGTATAAACGGCGCAACCCTTCTTTTGGCTGTGCCGGGAAGCGGTAAAACTACCGTGCTTGTCAGCCGTCTCGGATATATGCTCTATGTCTGCGGGATAAGGCCTGAGAATATTCTTACCATGACCTATACCGTTGCGGCAACCAATGATATGAGAAGCCGTTTTGTCTCCTTTTTCGGTGATGAATATGCAAGCAGGCTTGAATTCAGAACGATAAACGGTGTCTGTGCCAGAATAATAATGCTCTATGAGGCAAAGCAGGGAAGAAGGGCATTTGAGCTCATAAGTGATGAGAAAAAGACCTCTGCAATCATTTCAGGCATCTACCGAGAAGTAGAGAAGGATTTTCCGTCCGAGAGCGATATCAAGAATATCCGTACTCTTATAACCTACGCCAAGAACATGATGCTCGGTCGTGAGGAAATTAAAAAGCTTGACGAGGACGGACTTGAGTTTTCCGCTATTTACGAGATGTATAATGCGTATCTGCGGTCATCAAAGCAGATGGATTATGACGATCAGATGATATACGCCTATAAGATACTCAATCAGTATCCTGATATCCTTTGTGACCTGAGAGATAAATACCGATATCTCTGTGTTGACGAGGCACAGGATACCTCAAAGATACAGCATGCCATAATAAAGCTTTTGGCGGGCGAAGAGTCGAATCTCTTTATGGTAGGGGATGAGGATCAGAGTATTTACGGCTTCCGTGCCGCTTATCCCGAGGCGTTGCTTTCCTTTGAAAAGGATCATAAAAACGCCAAGGTGCTTCTTATGGAGGAGAATTTTCGTTCATCGGGTAATATCGTATCAATGGCGCAGCGATTTATCTCTGCCAATAAATTCAGGCACGAAAAGAATATGTACACGGTAAGAGAAAAGGGAAGATCTGTCAGAAAAATAGCTCTTACCGCAAGAGAGGCACAGTATTCTTATCTTTTAAAGGTTGCACAGTCTCCCGATAATCTTACAGCCATACTTTACCGTGATAACGAATCGGCTCTGCCTCTTATCGACCTTTTTGAGCGTAATTCGGTAAAATATAATGCCAAGGGCTTCGATCCGAGCTTTTTTGGTCACAGAGTTGTTCGCGATATAGTGGATATAATACGTTTTGCAGAGAATCAGTACGATACCGAGCTTTTCTTACGAATCTACTATAAGCTGTCTACATATCTTACTAAAGATATGGCACAGACCGCCTGCAAAATAAGTGAGGATAAGGCAATCGGTATTCTTGATGCCGTCTTTGAGCTTCGAGGTATGACTAAAGGAACTGAAAAGGCATGCAGATCGATATATACACATTTTAAGAGTATCGCTTCTGATAAAGGCGGTAACGTAGTCTACCGTATAGCCAATTTCATGGGTTATAACGATTATCTCGAAAGAATGGGGATCAAGACAGCCAAGATATCGATTCTTGAAAATATCGCTTCAAGAGTGAAGGGTTACCGTGAATTTCTCGACAGACTTGACGAGCTGTCCCGCGTAGTGACCGAGCGAAGATACGATAAGGACTGCTGCCTTATACTCTCAACCATTCATTCTTCAAAGGGTCTTGAATATGACAGCGTTTATCTTATTGACGTTATCGATTCCTTCTTTCCCGAGGCCGTGGTCACGAATTATAACAATGCCGATGAGGATGAAATAAGAGCCTATGAAGAGGAGAGAAGACTCTTTTACGTAGCGGTAACAAGAGCGAAGGAAGAGCTGTGTATATTCGGTTATGCAAGGGAGATTTCCTGCTTTACCGATGAATTCTTCGGTGAAACACAAAAGTCCGATATAAAGCCTGTTACCAATGCAGCTATATACGATACAGAGCTTGCCGAATACAGAAAACGGTTTCGATTGGGCTCGCTGCTTTCACATAAGCATTTCGGTATGGGTGAGGTGACAGAGATAACAGGAGATCTTATAACAGTTAAGTTCTATATGGGTATTACGAAAAAGCTTTCTCTTCGTGTTCTTTATGAGCAGAGGCTGTGTGATTTAGAATAATTGAATAATAAAAGCAGAGAGCCGTGGCTCTCTGCTTATTGTTATTCTACCGTCACGGTATAATAATTGTATGATTCATCATTGTACTGTACACAGAAGGTATAAGTACCGCCTTCAAGAGTAACAGTGATAAATCCGTCGGATATGGCATCAGACTTAATAACCCTTGAGCCTTCTGCGTTCTTTATCTGATTGGAGGTAGTGTAGTTACCCTTGGCATATCTGATAAGATTGAGATCGTCAAGATCGCCGAAGGTTACTGTATTACCGCTCTGCAGCATTGTAGGAATCTTCTGCTGTACCTCATAGTGGTATATTACCTCGTAGCCGTTATTATAAACAACTGCTACCGTTACCATACCGTTATCACGGTACTGGATGGTATATTCATCCTTATCCTTGAGGATACCCTTAGCGGAGAAGCCTCTTGAAGCGTCAGCCCTCTTTACTTCGCCGGGGGTATTGTACTTGCCGTATGCGGTTCTTACCACCTTAACACCCTCAAGGTTACCTACTGTGAACTGAAGTCCGTTCTCTGCGAAGGTAGGCTCTGTTACCTCAAGCATTATCTTGATTACAGATGCGGGACGGCTTGCATCCTGATATCTTACATATACTGTATGCATACCTGCATTCTTTACGATATATGTGTAATCATGTGCACCGTTTATCTTTGCGGAGGTAATGTTTACAAGGTAGTTAGCCTTGACATCAGCGTAGCTGTCGTAATCACCGGGGACGATGAAAAAGTCCTTTACTCCGTAGAGATTGTGAACGGTCATTGTAACGCCGTCCGCTGTTACATACTGATCCATTACGCTAAGGTCTGCCTGATAGATGTATTCCTTGCCCTCAGAGGTCTTGACCCATATACTGAATATACCGCCATCGGGCATTGTGAGTGATACAACATTGTTTGATGTGAAGCCTGCTATTTTACCTGAATTAAGCGTTACACAGTCGACAGCGTTTTTAATTGCGGATGCGGTGGTATAAACACCCTTTGCATATCTGATATATGTGAAGGTGTCAGCCTGTGTAAGCATTATATTGTATCCCTCTGTAGTGAGGACCGGAGCATCAATGGGATTTTCCGGATCTGTTTTGGGGATCTCACGGGATTCAAAATAGTCGCAGGCGCAGCAATATCTTCGTTGCTCTCCTACCTCCTCTGAAGTTGCTTCCTTGTATACGCTCCAGTCACCTAGGCTGTGTCCCTTGGCAGGGATCATCTCGCTGTAGGAGTCACCGCAGGTGCAGGTATATACCGTTACCCCGTCCTCGGTACAGCTTGCTTCTGTAGTTACTGCTGTGTAGCTGTGCTCATGAGTATCGTCCTTCCACTTGGCAACGAAGGTCATGTCTGCGGCGAAATCAAAGCTGTCGTTGATATTTAATGTATAATTCTTATCTTTACAGTACCAGCCCTCAAATTCCTTACCCTCGGCTGATGCCGTGGGAGATCCGCCAAAAGCATCCATGAAGCTTTCACCGTTTTGAACAAGATATTTGGTAGAGCAGTTTATACTGCCGTCTCCCGGATCGAATATAACTGTATAGCCTGTCGGCTCTGTTTCCTTTGTAACGGTTGCACCGCAGAAGAGGCATTTACCTGTAAGTACACCTGCCTTATCCTTGGTGGCTTCGGTCTTGACAGACCAGTCTGTACAGTAGTGACCCTCATGATAGATGGGCTCGGTCGTCATTTGTGCATTACATATTGCACAGTAGGTAACAGAATAACCGCTTTCTGTACAGCTCTGCTGTTTGTTTTCAATTCTGCCGGGTGTACATGCATGGGTTACCGAACCGACCTTACTGTCGATATAACTGATTATACCAACGCTGTCACAGGTGATGTAATCGAAGATCATTACACCTCTTATCTTTTCTCTTTCGACTATTTCACATTTATAGGCGATCGAATCTGCATCCTCATATGAGAGAAATCTTCCGGAATAGGGATTATAGAGGTAGGGTGCCTTGGAATTGTCGTCCCAATACCTTGTGAATCCGTTTCTGTTAACAAACTCAGACATGAGTCTGTCATAATGGAAGTTGCTCTCCTGGAGAGTACCTGACATGAACAGACCGTTATTATAGTTGGGAACATTGGTCCATTCTCTTGAATACATACCCATACCTGCAACTATCTTATCCGCAGGAATACCTAGTGATTTGTAGAGTGTAATATCGCTCTGTACGCTGCCTCCGGTTAAGATATGACCGAAGGGGTCTATATTATCATAGGGAGGTGTGTGGTGATGCGTATAAGGGAATGCAGAGCCGCAGTAGAGGTCATAATTCATGATATTGAAGAAATCAAGATACTGAGCGCATGCGGGAAGGTCAAATTTTTGATATGACCATATAGATGCGGGAGTTGCAATAGTCAGAAGATATTGCTGACCTGTCTGTGCAGTTCTTATATTGAACCTTGCACGGATCTCCCCGAGAAGCTGTGCAAAGGCAGTTTTCAAGCCCATATTCTGCGGAAATTCAAAGTCGATATCAAGACCGTTAAAGCCGTAAGCGTATACGGTATTAACAAGATTGTCCGCAAAGGCGGCACGGCTTGAGGAGCTCTGGAGCCAGCTTTCAAACTTTGAAATATTACCGTTGTAAACGGTAAGTACATACTTGATATTGGGGTTGTAGGAGCGTGCTCTGTTTCCGATGCTGATTGCGTTTGAAAAATAGTCGCCCTGGAATACAGCTTCACCTACACCGCCGTCGATTGTCGCGCCTATGTAGTTAGCAACATCGATATATTTGAAATCTGAATTTCCGAAGCCGCCGCTTCTGTTGACATAAGCGACAACATCCTGCTGTATTCTTGCCGTGGAATCGGCACCCTCCTCGGCGAGACAGTGGATACAGATCCTTTTAACCTTTTCGCCGTTACCTGTGTCCATCCAGTTGGTGTATCGGTGAGCGGACTTCTCGTAGCTTATGGTCTCAAGCTGACCGCAGCCTGCACAGGATGTGGTATAGTAGCCCTCGTCCCAACAGGTCGAGGGAAGCTTGAAGCATTCAAGAACATGATTTTCGTGAAGAAGCCATGTTGCTGTAAAGGATGTGTTCTTTGTAAGTGAGTATCTTTCATTTTCTAAAAGGTATGAGCCTGTTTCCTCGTTGTACCAGCCCGTGAAGATATATCCGACTCTTTCGGGAATGGGAAGATTTATCTCGGAATAGCTTTCATTATATGAGATCTTACGGCTCTGATCTGTAAATTCAAGGTAGCCCTCCATTGCATTGAAGGAAACGGTATATTCCTTATCAGATACTGTAGGTTCTGCCCACTGTGCATAGAGAACTATCGGTTCGCTTGAGCCATAGCCCGAGATTATCTGTCCTGCCTTGTAGGAGGTACCGCTGCCGTCAGGCATGGTGTTCCAGCCGAGGAAGGAGGAATCATTGGTAAAGCTGTTATCAAGAATTGTATAATCGTGATAATCGTAAAGTACAGTTCCTTTGAAAACCATATATTCAACTATATCAGTTCCTTCGCCTCCGTTAGCCTTATAGGTAACAGAAGGCTCCCAAACCGCGTGAAGCTCAAGGGCGGTCTCACCGTAGCTTGTATGGGTGGTATAGAAGGAATCCCAACTGTAGCCGTTATTGTTGAATATCGGTATATCAAGCCATGTATTATGGCTTTCAAGTCGAAAGATCCTGTTATTGTCCTTAAAGGTACGCGCGTAGAGAACCTCTCCCGAGGGATCCTTGAAAAGACGGCATCCGGGTTTGATTGGCGCGTTGTCAAGACGGGGGAAATTAAAGAAACCGAACTTTGTTGAATCGGTAACGGTGGCGCTGTGACCTACAACGAATTCCTCCTGCTTGTCATTTCCTGTCATGGGGAAGTAACCGCCGTCGGCGTTATATACTATAGGGTTGCCCCATACCGCATAGAGGGTAGCAGGTGCATTTGCGGTATAAGCCTCATGGTAAGCTGTTCCGTTTCCCTTACCGTTAGCCATCTGATTGGTGTTCCATTCCACAAATACATCGAGTCTGCCTACATCACCCGCTACACCGGGAAGCATACCGTAGTTAGGCTGAATGTCGTTCTTGTGATGGAAGAGCGCGAGGTCAACTGCAGGGAATTTATATAATTTCTGAGTTGCGCCCCAGCCCTGAGTTCCGGGATGGAGGTTTACTTCGTAAGCCCAGGAGGCAAACAATGTAGCGGAATTGTTTACCTGTATCTGAGGTGTGGTATTCGCCGCATAGATTATGTCGCCCTTATCCGCCTGATCCTTGGTGAAGGACCATCCCATGAAGAGCATACCGGGTCTTTTCGGAGCGCTGGCGGGAAGGGTGATTATGGTACCTGCTTCCACAGATATATCTGCAGGCATGCCGGTACCGCCGTTGGAATCGAAACGGATATTACAAATTTCGGCAGCAGAAGCGGGCATATTAAACACGCATGTGCCGAAAAGTATTATCAATGTTAATACCATTGATGTGATTCTTGATACCTTTGACATAATTCCTCCAAAATCAAATTATTTGTTCAAAATGAACAATTCTTTAATTATTTTACAATACTATTAATGAATTGTCAATAAAAAGATTGATACTTTTGGTGCTTTGAAACAAAAACTATATGAAATTATTTAATTCTTCAAGCATATTGACAATAATGAAGAGATTTGATATAATTTTCAATATACTAATTACAACATGGAGGTCTTTATGAAAAAAGGTTTGTTTCGTAGAATTACGTTAGTGCTTCTTTGTCTTGTTATGGCATTGAGTACCTATACTCCTGTAATGGCCGAATCAAATGGCTTTACCGATGTTAAGGCAGGTCAGTGGTATACCGATTCTGTTAATTATGTGGCAGAAAAGGGAATAATGGTCGGCACTTCGGCTACTAAATTCTCACCCGATATGAAGTTTACCCGTGCTATGACCGTACAGGTGCTTGCACGTCTTTCCGGCGATGATCTCAGCAGCTATACGACCGCAGACTTTCCTGATGTACCCGACGGTAAGTGGTTTACTACCGCTGTTGCTTGGGCTGATGCAAACGACGTTGCCAAGGGTGACGGTACTAACTTTAATCCCGATGCTGTTGTTACCCGCGAACAGCTTGCAAGAATGATTCACAACTTTTCTAATAAGTACGGAATCGAAAATAAGTATGCCGCAGGTCCTGAAACCCTTGATTCTTTTACTGATAATGTAAATGTAAGCGATTGGGCTAAAGAGGATATGCAGTGGGCTGTAAGTAACGGTATAATTTCCGGAACAGGAAATTCCATGCTTTCCCCGAAGGGAACTGCTACACGTAGTCAGGCGGCTAAGATATTCTATTTTGTTGATCATATGAAGAACTTCTCTGTTCTTCCTCCCGATACCGCTGATTTCGATGCGTTAGAGATGAAGACTGTTGATAACCCAACAATTCTTTGCTGGGGTGACAGTATGACACAGGGATATCCCGCTTTTCTTAAGAATGACTACAAGCTTCGCGTGCGTAACTGGAGCTCGGGTGGTGAGAAGGCGGAATTTGTATCGATGAAGCAGGGCGGCACACCCTTCTATGTTGCACCCTTTACCATTCCCGCAGAAGCTGTTGATACCGAGATAACTCTTCTTGATGATAATTTTAAGGTGATCGATCCCGATGAGGGCTTCCTTTTCCTTGGAAATAACGGACTTTCTCCCGCTTACGTTGGTGGAATCAAGGGTAATATCTATCTTAATGATAACGGTAAATACTATTTCAAGCGTATGGATACCGCTCCTTATACAGAGGTTGAGATTGCACGTCCTACCCGTGTAGTTTCGGTAGCTATGAAGAATCAGAATGCTAATGATATTCACCTTATCTTCAGCGGTCCCAGTAACGGCTATGAGTGGAATGAGTCTGATAAGCTTATTGAGGCTCAGTCGGATATGATCGAATATATGGGTACAGATAAGTATATCATAATCAGCTTGACAAGCTGGTATTATCTGCCCAATGTTGATAAATTCAATGAAGGTCTTGCAGAGTATTACGGCGAAAAGTTCCTTGACTTCAGATCCTATCTCCTTACCGATGAAGCCTTTGAGGCGGCAGGTATTCCCAAGACCGAGCAGGATGAAGCAGATATCGCTATAGGCGAGATACCCACATCCTTCCGCAGTGATAAGGAGCACGGAAATGATAAGTTCAATAAATTACTTGCTGATCAACTTTATCTTAAGATGATCGAGCTTGGATATATTGAAGGATGATCGGTAAGAATAACAACAAAATATAAAATTAAGCGGAGAGCATTATCTTATGATTTTGCTCTCCCTATCTATTTTTGTCGTTAATATTGATTTTTTTATTATATATGTTATAATAATTATAGAAAAACAAATTGGTGAGGTGTGCTATGAAAAGATCGTTATCATATTTACTCATAATTTCATTTCTTCTCTCATGCTTCATGGGCTTAACAGGATACAGCGCAAAGGAAACGGATATGTTAACTCCTTCTGTTGCCGAAGTCTCTATTGCAGGTGATAACACCAAGGGGATCATATTTACCCTCGGTAAGGATATTTACTCTTATCATTTTACATGGCAGGCTGTATCCTCTGAGGCTGAATACATTCAGTATGCAGAGAATTCAAGCCGTACCGGTGAAGGTATGCCCGCTTCTTATAAAGAGCTTAAGGCTACCGTTACCTCCAATGATAGAGGTTATACGGCGAGAGTCATGATAAAAGGATTGAAGGATGATACCGAGTATTGTTACCGTGTCGGAAGTGACAAGGCAACTTGGTCTGACGTTTATACCTTTAAGACCTCCTGTGAGGATGGAGCATTCTCCTTTATTCTTTCGGGTGACCCTCAGATAGGTGCAGGCTCAAATGCGGCTGATACCGAAAACTGGAATGCGGCTCTCGACAATGCCCGTGATTGGTTTGGTGATGAGATCGATTTCCTAATGACAGCAGGTGATCAGGTCAACAGTAATACCAAGCACGAACAGTATAAGGGATTCATGAGTAATTCATGGATGCGCTCTATTCCGACAGTAACGACCGTCGGTAACCATGATGACGGAATCAACTACAGTAACTATTACACCTATTCGGACGTAGACTCGAATACTGTTACAAACGGCGGCATCTATGCAGGAGACTATTGGTTTCCTTATGACAGCGCTCTTATAATGTCCCTTAACTTTAATAACTACAGTATCGCAACCCATAAGTCATTCATGCAGAAGGCTATAAACGATTTCAATTATTATTACGGTGAACCTACCTGGATAATTGCGGTATTCCATCAGCCTATATATTCTCAGGGTACGCGTGCCGAATATGAGTTTACCATCGCTCAACGTAATGAGCTTGCTCCCGTATTGAGCGAGCTTGGTGTTGATGTTGTTCTTACAGGTCACGATCATGTATATACCAGAGCTTATATGATGAACGGTACGACCGTAAAGGATGACAAATCGCTTTACACTCCTGTTTACGGTGATCCCTACGGAAGCTATTATAATCCCGCCGAGGGTGACGTTTTCTATCTTACGGTAAATTCAGGCTCGGGCAGTAAATATTACAACCTTAATGCCAATACGATGCCCTTCACCTGTGTTGCGGGAAAAGAGCATGTTCAGACACTTACCAAGGTAGACGTTACCTGGGATTCGATCAGCTTTACCACGCACAGAGTTTCAAAGACCAATACTATCTCCGATGTGTATGACTTCTTTGCTATACACAGAGAAACTGACTATGATTTCTATCCTCCTACATTGACCGTTCCCGCTGAGACCTATATGGATACCGCTGAACCCTTCGATGCTATGGCGGGTGTAACGGCATATGATAACGTTGACGGTGACATCAGCGATAATGTTACTTGCACAGGAGAGATAGATTACGATAAGGAATTCATCCTTACTTATTCGATTACCGACAGAAGCGGTAATACAACACAGAAAACAAGAAAGATCATCCCTTATTCCTATACCGAAGCGATCTCAAGCGAGGTAGCATGGAAATATATAGACGATGGCTCAAGTCCCTGTACCTCAAGTGATTATACAAGCTGGGCTACCTCAACCTATAATGACAGCTCTTGGAAGAGCGGATATTCCCCCTTTGGTGCGGTATTGGGAAAACTATCTAAGCATAACAGCAACAGAGCCAAAACACTTCTTAATCAGTATTATCCCGATGGGCATGCTAATGCAGGAGATAATATACCCCACTTCTATTTCAGAACCGAATTTGATCTTACAAATCCTGAGCTTGTAAGATTTATCAAGGGCTCGGTGCTTTATGACGATTCATGTCTTGTTTTCA
This sequence comes from Oscillospiraceae bacterium, assembly GCA_015063855.1. Taxonomy (GTDB): domain Bacteria; phylum Bacillota; class Clostridia; order Oscillospirales; family CAG-272; genus RGIG7300. The sequence goes on along the minus strand of SVTI01000043.1, from coordinate 7,383 downwards.
TAAACGGCATACAGATAGCCAACCTTAATGCGTCACCCGTTAAGAACTGTTCGGGCTATTCGGGTGTGTCCAGCACAAGCGGTGCGGATCTCGGTGAATTTGTCTTAGACGATCCTTCATTTATTTCAACTCTTAACTTGAAGGAAAAGGGGAACGTCCTCGCAGTAGGTATATTCCAGTCTTCGGCAAGCTCCAGCGACGTATTCTTTAAATTCGGCGGCATCAAGTTTGCTAAGAGTGCGCCCGAGCATTATGCATTTAAGGAGATTGTATCCTCTGACGTTACATGGGATTTCAAGGACGACGGTACAACCCCCTACAGCGGCAGCGACATAACGAGCTGGGCAACCTCAAGCTTTGATTCAAGTGCATGGAAGAAGGGTGTTTCTCCCTTCGGTACACTCAGCGGTAAGCTTGGCAGTCACAACGGTATCACCTCAAAGACTCTTATAACTCATAAGTACCCCACGGGACATACAAACGCAGGTAATACCATTCCCAATTACTTCTTCAGACATGAGTTTGACCTTGAATCACCCGAACTTGTAAGGGTGATCAGCGGAACCTTTGCCTTCGATGATGCCTGCGAAATCTATATCAACGGTGTCAAGGTGGCAGGCTATAATGCAGAAACAATAAAGAATGGCGCAGGTTATTCGGGAATGCTCGCTTCCTTTAACGGTGATGCGGGAGAATTTACTGTATGTGGAGAACTGCTCCGAAGCCTTAACTTAAAAGAGAAGGGAAATGTCCTTGCGGCAATTCTTTATCAGGGCGATTCAAGTTCCTCGGATGCATTATTTGCCTTTAACGGATTAAGTGCTGCATGGGCTGAAGCGGATCCGAGTCTTGAAGCTGATGGCGTTACTCTTACCATGAAAGGTCTAAAGGGAGCAAAGGATGTATTTATTGCTAAGGGAACTCATGATACCTACAGAGCAGTAAAGGATAATCTTGTAGTCCAGTTAACACAAAATAAACTGCAAGGTGAATCAAGCTATACCTATATTTTGAAGGATCCGGGAGAGTATACCGTATATATCAGATATGATGATAAGGATCCGGTTATTCTCTATAGGACCATAACCGTTACGGAGCCCGGCTTTAAAGAAAACGGCTTGCAGATATTTATAAATAATCTTGAGGGTGTCAAGGTTATCAGAACCGCGTACGGCGAATATAAGACGGCAGGTGAGGTCAAGAGAGCAGCAGGCTCACGCTCCTTCTCCTCGAAAAACGTAACAACGGATGAATATATGATCCAGTACCGTGAATCGGGCAGGGTTACTGTTGCGGTAGTATATGAAAACGGATACAACGCATTCTATTATTATGACGTTCAGCGTAAGGAACCTACATTTACACGTGAGGGTAATAAGGTCATTTTCGGCGATCTTGATGACTTGAAGGTCGTAAGATATGCTAAGGGTGAATATACAAGCTCGAATCAGATAAAGAACGCAGCAGGTTCTGTTGCTCTTACACCCAAGAAGATCGTTGACGGATTTATTACCGTTGAGCTTAAGTCTGCAGGTACTTATACCTTCTGTGTACAGTATAATGACGAATCATATAATTATTACACGGTTACGGTATAGTAATTATATTTGATATGAAAGTAAAAGGATAAAGATAACCGGGGACAGAGGACGTTTTTCGTCCTCTGTTTTGCAAGGCTTTGTCCTGCAAACTAATTGATAGGAGGTACAAAATGAAATTTATATCATGGAACGTAAACGGCTTCAGAGCTTGTCTTGATAAGGGCTTTGAGGACTTCTTTAATGAGCAGAATGCTGACTTTGTGTGTCTGCAGGAGACAAAGATGCAGCCTGATCAGGCAGATTACAAGCCCGAGGGATATTATCAGTATTGGAACTCGGCAGAGAAGAAGGGCTATTCGGGAACTGCGATTTTCACTAAGCACAAGCCTATCTCAGTAGCCTATGGAATAGGTAAAGAGGAGCATGACAAAGAGGGAAGAGCGATAACCCTTGAGTATGAGGATTTTTATCTCCTCTGTGTCTATACACCTAATGCGCAGAGGGAGCTTGCAAGGCTTGATTACCGCATGGAATGGGAGGATGCGTTGAGAGAATATATTCTTTCCCTTGATGAAAAGAAGCCTGTAATATACTGCGGAGATCTCAATGTAGCTCATAATGAAATAGATTTAAAGAATCCCAAGACCAACCGAAAAAACGCAGGCTTCTCCGATGAGGAAAGAGCAAAGTTCTCCACTCTTCTTGATAGCGGCTTTACCGATACCTATAGAGCACTCTATCCCGATAAGGTTGAGTATTCCTGGTGGAGCTATATGTTTAAGGCAAGAGAGAAAAATGCAGGCTGGCGTATCGACTACTTTGTTGTCTCAAACCGTCTTTTTGAAAGGGTAAAGGATAGCTATATCCTTACCGATATCATGGGCAGCGACCACTGCCCCGTGGGGATTGAAATTGAATAAAACAAAAAATCCTGCAATTTGCAGGATTTTTTAATATATAGGAAATTGCTCCGTTTCGGGCATTGAAGTTAGAGGTTTTGACGTAGTTCATGCCCGATCATCGGTGCGCCCGGCGGCGCTTTTTTACCCCTCAAAGGGAACTACGTGTTCAACAGCTTTAGCTGCATCGATGACGGTATCGTTGTTATCGATATCTATTAGAGTATATTTATCGTTACCCATGCCGAGTTCCTTCATGTAGGAGAGCTGTCTCAGACCGTGACGAGTCTCGAAGCGCTCAACGAGATCGTGGCGGTATTCCTCCTTCATGGCATAGATCATGTCAACGCTTGCCTGATCTGCCGAGAGGATATCGACCGAGGCAAGGATACCTACATTGGGAGTAACAACAGGAGCGGCATAGATACCCTCACAGTCGCAGGATACCGACATATTTCTCATTACGTTTATATGGATGATATTGCCCGCAAAGTGATCTGTAACCGCCTTTGTGGATTCGCACATTCTCTCCATGAATTCTTCCTTTGCGATATCCCACATATCATCCTGACCGGGTGTGGAATGTATCATAGCCTTACCTACAAGACCGTCGGCACAGCCTATACCTATATTCTTATTACAGCCGCCGAAGCCTCCTGCGGTATGCCCCTTGAAATGGGTGAGGTTTACAAAGGAATCGTAGTTTTTAAGATGTCCGCCTATAGATATCTTATCAAACCACTTGCCGTCCTTTACCTCCCACATCTCACCGCCGTCACCGTCAAGAATATCAACGGGGCAGAAAGTCCAGCCGTTTATCTTGAGAAGCTCACGGTGTGTTTTTTCTGTATGTCTGTCGCCTTCATAATATGTGTTTGTTTCTACTATTGACGCATTTTCGTCAAGTCTTTCGTCAAAGAGGGCTTTTACCCAATCTGTAGGAACAAGGTTGGGACCGTTACGCTCGCCCGTGTGTATCTTTACTGCAACCTTACCGTGAATATTGTTGCTTAATCTGTCGAAAATGCGAAGCAGACCCTTTGCAGAGAGGTCACGTGTGAAATATACGGTAGATTTTCCACCCTTTCTCTCGGAGTAGGGAATATACTTTTCTCCGCCGGTGCCCGGAATAGGCTTGTGATGATGGTGATGATCACAGCAGCAATCTTTATTTTCGCACATAAATGTTCCTCCGTTTTTAAGTCGTTAGATATTATAACTATTATAGCAGAAAAAGCACTTGAAAATCAAGTGCTTTTTTCTAATCTTACTTTTCCTCAAATACTATAAAGCTTGCGCCCTTAAGTACGAGGCGGTTGCCCTCAAATTCTGTGTTCTGGCTGAGGAGAACTTCCTTGCATTCGGGAGCATCGAAATATCTGGTTGCATCAGAGGGATTGATTGCTACGAGGTACTTTTTACCCTCTGCCGCTCTCTCAAATACGAAGGGATAAGAGGGAAGAAGGATCTCAAATTCACCTTCGGGATGGAAAGCGGGAATCTCGCGATGGAGCTTGATTATCTTCTTTACAAAATTAAGTACAGAATCGGGATCATCTATCTGAGCCTCAACTGTGGGAGCGCCCTCACGGTTGTCGGTGGGAAGATAGGGAGTGTCGCTTGTGGAGAAGCCGTGATTCTTTTCATTGTTCCACTGCATAGGTGTTCTTGCACCTGTTCTGATATATCCGCCTTCCTTTGAGGGCAGACCCTTAAGGTAGTCCATACCGATCTCGTCACCGTAGTAAACGAAGGGAACACCGGGCATAGTGAAGAGGAAGGTCAATGCAGCCTTAACCTCATCGGTATCTCTCATGTATGCAAGACGCTGCATATCATGGTTACCTGTGATCATACCGATATAGCCCTTGCCACGGGTGTTTTCAAGGTCAAAAAGGTATCTGTCGAGGTACTCGTTGATGTTACCTTTGCCCTCACGGGAGAAGTAGCTGTGACCTACAAAGTCACTTGTGGTATTTCTGCCCTTCTCATATCTGAAGAGGGAACGGTATGCGGTAGGGCCGCTGTGAAGAAGGAAATCAAGGTGGAAACCGCAACGAACTGCTTCTTCGGGGAATGCCCATTCTGCGATAAGAAGAACCTCGGGATTTCTCTCTTCAATATGTCTTCTGACCTCGTGCCAAAGCTCGGAGGTCTTTTCCTTGGTTATATCGCCCTTAATAAGGTGAGCCGCCATGTCAACTCTGAATGCGTCTGTTCCGAGATCCATCCAAAAATCGATAATGTTCATGAGCTCCTTTCTCATAGCAACACAGTCGGGATGATCCACGGGAAGCTCCCAGGGATTTGCGGGGTTAGGATTAGCATAACCGTAGTTAAGTGCGGGCTGACTCCAGAAGAAGTTGTTAATAACCTTTGCATCTCTTTCGCCGAGGCTGGCAATACCCACACCGTCATCAAAGGATTCGTTTGTCCAAATATAGCGATTGGTGTATTCGTTTTTCTCAACCTTTGCGGACTCGATAAACCAGGGATGGTCGATGGAGGTGTGACCTGCAACAAGGTCGAACATTACCTTCATGCCGCGCTTGTGCGCTTCGTCGCACATTCTCTTGTAGTCCTCGTTAGTTCCGTATCTGGGAGCAACGCTGTAGAAGTCGGTAACGTCATAGCCTGCATCTCTGAAGGAGCTTGCATTGATGGGGTTGAGCCAAATCGCTGTGAAGCCCAGGCCCTTGATATAATCAAGCTTCTCGATTATACCCTGAAGGTCACCTATACCGTCTCCGTTTGTGTCGTTGAATGATTGGGGGTATATCTCATATACCACCGCATCGCTTAACCAATTTTTCATATTATTCACCTGCCGTAATTGAATTTTGTTTATTTATATCGTTGTATTTATTATACTGTATTTAAAAGAGAATTACAAGAGCTTTATCGCATCTTAATTAAAAATAAAAGACAGCAATAATGTGCTGCCTTTTTTAACGGAGAGAGGGATTCGAAACGGTGTATAAGTGGGGGTGAGAACCACCAAAAGTATTGTAGTTGCACTGTTCGATAAATTGGAATTTATCTGTCTATTGCTTGGATGATGTATGCTACATTTTCCTCAATCGGTTTTGTTCCATCAACTCTAATGATTGGGCAGTTTAGCCCGTGCAACCAATTTTCGATATAGTCTTCCTGCCTGGAATCCACCATTTTGAAGAACGCTTCTTCTTGATTATGCAAATCTCCACCCATCAGCATTCTGCTTCCAAATTTCTGAAAAGAGCGGTTGCGCACTCTCTGTAAGCGGATTTTTTTGGGAACTTCAATCACAACAACATAGTTGTACATTGGGACAATATCTTTTCCGTAATCACCTTTAACCGCAGAAAAAACAAAATCAGGGTGTTTGCTGACTTCTTCCATAAGAAGTCTTTCAACCTCTATTCGTGATTTTGCGTTCGTGTACGGCTCATTCGTATTAGTTCTGGAAAAGTACAAATTTTCATTGTCAATAAAGTGGAAACCAATTTTTTCAGCCAATACTTTGCCGAGAGTGCTTTTTCCACATCCGTTCAATCCGCATATTTGAATACCTATTCCCATACAATTTCCTCGTCTACAAATTCTTATTTATCGAACTGATTATATCATAAATCATCGGATATTTCAATGAAATCGCGCAAGCGCGATGAAATCCGAGTAAACTCGGATGAAATCTGCTAACGCAGATGAAATCAAATCCACCCACCCGCCGTCGAGGCGGATTTCATCATCGGAGATGATTTCACCCATCCGAAAGGGTGGATTTAGTTGAAAAGAACGGTAATCGTATCACGATTACCGTTCTTTTCTGGCGGAGAGAGAGGGATTCGAACCCTCGTGTGCTTTCGCACAAACTGATTTCGAGTCAGCCCCGTTATGACCACTTCGATATCTCTCCGTATTGTATGTTGAATAAAGTGTTAATTAATAAATAAAGTATACCGACGGGGCGCCCCGTTATGTCCTGTTGCGGTGCCCGAATCGATCATCGCATCCGGTAGGTGCTCGATCTCTTCGACCGCTGCCACTCCTTATTGCTCGCTTTATCTGCCACAGGCAGCGCTCGCAAACGTCCCCACTTCGATATCTCTCCGTATTGTATGTTGAAAAAAGTGTTAATTAATCAATAAAGTATATCGACGGGGCGCCCCGTTATGTCCTGTTGCGGTGCCCGAATCGATCATCGCATCCGGTAGGTGCTCGATCTCTTCGACCGCTGCCACTCCTTATTGCTCGCTGAACCTGCCACAGGCAGCGCTCGCAAACGTCCCCACTTCGATATCTCTCCGTATTGTATGTTGAATAAAGTGTTAATTAATAAATAAAGTATACCGATATCTCTCCGTATTCAACTTTGTTATTATATCATGAGTTTTTATAAAAATCAAGGGGTTTTGAAAAATAAAATTAAAGGACCTGCTAAACAAGTCCTTTAATAGTGTCTGTTGTATTAAATTACTTATCCTCAGAAGCAAGGAACTTGTAAACGATTGCTGCAAGAGCGCCGCCTACAAGGGGTGCTACGATGAATACCCATACGTTTGCGAGTGCATCGCCGCCTACAAAGAGAGCGGGACCGAAGCTTCTTGCGGGGTTAACGCTGGTGCCTGTGAAGGAGATGCCGAGGATATGTACCAATGTAAGGCTGAGACCTATAACGATACCTGCTACCGCACCGTTTTCGATCTTGGAGGTAACACCGAGAATAGCGAATACGAATACGAAGGTGAGGATAACCTCGATGAGAAGAGAAAGTGCAATGTTGTTGTCATAGAGACCGTTTGCACCGAGACCGTTGTCGGGCCACTTGGGATCGGTAACAAGCATAAGAACGCCTGCACCTGCTGTAGCGCCGAGGAACTGTGCAACTACATAGCCGATAAAGTCCTTACCCGAAAGCTTCTTTGAGATAAGCATTGCGATAGAAACCGCGGGGTTGATGT
>SVTI01000042.1 GCA_015063855.1 Oscillospiraceae bacterium | reverse complement strand
AAACTCGATGTTTTAGCCCTTTTTGAATGCTTATTCGGTTGGTTTGGGGTACCAGATGTTAATTATTAAAAAATCTTTTTGGGAGAATAAAACTTTTGATAATTATTTATTTCACACGTCCGACCGACTTTTTCGACAGTCTGAAATAAGAGCTGCTAAAACAGCTCTTATTTTTAATTCCCGGTAATATTTTCAGATTCCTTTGCGACAGAGGTGGTAACGGGATCCACCTCGGTAAACTTTCGCACAACGTTATTGTGCTGATAAATCATAGCCGAGATAAGTACTATCAGAATAGCTAATATAGCTATCATGGAAATACAGATAATAACTATATTTGCCTTCATGTATTTTCTGTCCTTCTCCATGCGTATCTCGATCTTTTTGATCTTGTCAAGGCATTCCTGCTTTTTTGTAGCGGCATCTTTATATTCTGAAATAGAATTAAAATATTCCACCGCCGATAAAATCAGATTAATATCATTGCTCTTCATTAATATAATAGCATCTTTATATATTTGTTCTTCTCTTTCGGGCATATCGGTCACCTCCGAATACTTCAATTCATTAAAATAATTATAATATACTTGATCAATATTGTCAATACACCTTCATGTTTCCATATAAAAAGGGTTACCAAATCGGTAACCCTTTTAATCTTATTGTAATTAGAAGCTGAAGTTATTAAATGTATTAAAGCTATTTGCGGGAGGAGTGTTAGGCTTTTTGTTATTGTTGTTTACAATATTCATAATGTCGGAGAACTCATCCTCGGGCATGCCGGCGCCGGTCTCAACAGCGGGCTGCTCTGCAACAGGCTTATTAGCGAAAAGCTTGCCTGCATTAGCCTTGGTAACAGCCTGCTCACCACAACCTGTAGCGATAACTGTTATGTACATTCTATCCTCGATATTGTTATCAATGGTAGCACCCCAGATAACTGTTGCATCGGGATGAGCTTCGTTTGTAATAATTGTAGAAGCAGTATCCATTTCTTCGAGTCCGATATCGGGACCTGCAGTGATGTTGATGATAAGTCCGCGTGCACCGGAGATAGATGTCTCAAGAAGAGGACTGGAGATAGCAAGTCTTGCCGCTTCCTCTGCCTTGTCTCTGCCTTCTGCAGCACCGACACCCATATGAGCAACGCCTGCGTCCTTCATAATAGTGGTAACGTCAGCAAAGTCGAGGTTGATAACACCAAGACCGTTGATAAGGTCTGTGATGCTCTGTACACCCTTGCGGAGCACATCGTCTGCCTCTGCAAATGCATTGAGGAGAGTGATCTTGGTCTCAGAGATCTGCTTTAATCTTTCGTTAGGGATTACGAGGAGGGAGTCAACACAAGCACCAAGCTTTTCTATACCCTGCTCTGCGAGATCCATTCTCTTCTTACCCTCAAACGCAAAGGGCTTGGTAGCGATACCTACTGTGAGGATACCCATTTCCTTAGCAAGCTTTGCAACTACGGGAGCCGCACCTGTACCGGTTCCGCCGCCCATACCTGTTGTAATAAATACCATATCAGCGCCGCGGAGCATATTAGAGATCTCTTCCTTGCTCTCTTCAGCAGCCTTCTGACCGATCTCAGGGTTTGCACCTGCGCCGCGTCCCTTGGTAAGCTTGTCACCGATAGCGATCTTATTCTCGGATGTAGAATTAGCAAGAGCCTGTCTGTCTGTATTGATTACAACAAACTCAACGCCCTTAACATTCTCTCTGATCATGCGGTTTACAGCGTTGTTACCGCCGCCGCCGACACCAACTACTTTTATAACTACGCCGCTATCATAGTTTTCCTGATACTCTAAAGCCATTTTTATTTCCTCCTAAATTTTAACCGTCTTTTCTCTTATCTGAACATAGTTTTTCTTTTATATACATTAATATATAATATAATAATATGTTTTTCGATTTTTTGCAATAGTTTTTTACAACTTTTCTTTCAAATTAACAAAAAATTAATCAAAAACAACGTCGCTGTCCAACAGAACGTAAGCAGTTTCGACATCCTTGATATCTATAGTGCCTCTGGCATTACCGAGATCCTTTATTATCTCTCTCATAAATCGGAGTTTAAGCTCTGCATCCTCTCCGTTTCCGATATTAGCTTTAAGTCTTTCCTGATAAACTATACCGATATTGAATCGGTCGTCGTAATGTATAGAGGTTACATCGGAATAAACGTCGCTCTCCTCAAGAACCTTCAATACCTCTTTGGCGGATGTCGAATATCCGGAGGTTATAAATTCAAGCTCGCTTCCGACTATTGCCGATTTTACAGCGCAAGCCTTAAAATGCTTTATCTCGGGATGAGCCTCTTCCATTTCCTTAAAGGTGTAGAAGCGCTCAAGCACTCTCAGAGAGTTTGAGATAACGAAGTATTCCCCTCCAATCTCAATGTAATATCCCGCATCTTCGCATTGAAGATCGATGGTAACCGTGTTCGGAACGTCGCGCTTGACAGAAACGGTTCTGACATAAGGATGCTTTGTCAATATCTCCTTCTGTACGTCTCCCTCTCTGAAAAGATATATATTCATGCCCTCGGAAATTCCCGAAGATGTGATTATCTCTTCTTTTTTATAAGCTGAGTTACCCTTGACCTCAATCTCGGTTATTCTGAAGAATATTGCCACGGCACCTAAAATGAAGATCAGCAAAAGAAAGGTCAGCAGAACGACGTAATAGATGCGCTGTCTTATGTGACGGGCAGTATTCTTTTGTTTTAACCGCCGAAATCCGCCGTCGACATCGTTATAGATGTCGTAGACAGTTCCGCTCTCCCATTCCTTTCTCGTTTCTTTCATAAATAGCTCCGTTATTTTACAGTTTCCATTATATACTCATAGATCCTGTCTGCCGCATCCATAACGGCAAAGGAGGATACGTTCTTTTCCATAGAACGGCGCTTTTCGTCATTCTCTGCTATTTCCTTCACAGCCTTTGTTAATGCACCACCGAAAAGATCCTTTTCCTCTATGAGCACTGCCGCACCCGCTTTTTCAAGCACATGAGCATTTTTATACTGATGATTATTCGTTACGTTAGGCGAAGGAATAAGCACACTTGCCTTACCGAGCACTGCTATCTCCGCAAGGGTCATGGCACCGGCACGATTGATAACTATGTCTGCTGCAGCCATCTTCTCGGGCATGTCATAGATATACTCCATCAGCTTAAGGTTGGGATACTTGTTAAGCCCCTTTTCCTCAAACATTCTTTTTGTATCCTCATATTCGAGTGTGCCTGTGCAATGAATATGAAGTATATCGGGATTCTTCGAGGTGTAGGTCTCCATCATCTCGAGAACCTCAAGGTTTATACGCTCTGCACCCATACTTCCTCCGAGAGAAAGAATAAGCTTGTTGTATTTACCCTCGATACCCTGATTTTTTCTTGCCTCAGCCTTGGAGACCGAGCAGAAATCACCTCGTAACGGATTTCCTACACGTACCGCCTTCTCGGGATACTTAAGCTGAGAGATCGTTTCCTCAAAATTGACGAACACCTTATCAGCCTTTTTTTCAAGCATCTTTATAGCAAAGCCGGGAACTGCATTTGATTCGTGCAATATTGTGGGGATCTTAAGACTCGCCGCCGCTCTTACCACAGGCCAGCAGGCATATCCACCCGTACCAATCACGACGTCAGGCTTAAATTCCTTAATTATCCTCTTGCAGTCACCGAAGGACTTAAAAGCAAGATATGCGGTTTTAAGATTAGAGGGAGAGAGGCTTCTGCGAATACCCTGTATCTGTATGTGATAAAGCTTATATCCTTCATGGGGAACAAGCTTGCTTTCAATACCTCTTTTAGTACCCACAAATGCAATCTCGGCATCGGGCTGATTTTTCTTAATTATATTGGCAATAGCGATCGCAGGATTAACGTGTCCTCCCGTTCCGCCGCCGCTCATTAATACTCTCATATCATTTTCCTCTTTAATGTTTATCCTGGGACGAATACCTTGATATCGACAGGATTATTCCCATCTCTACAAGCAGGAGGATCAGCGCGGATCCACCGTAACTGAAGAAAGGAAGTGTAATGCCCGTATTGGGAATAAGTGCCGTTACAACAGCAATATTCAATACTGCCTGTATTCCTACCTTGGAAACTATACCTATAACTACAAGCTTTGAGAAGGTATCCGGTGCCTTTAAAGCTATTTTAAAACCTCTCCAAATAAATGCAACGAAGAGAACTATTACCGCCATCGCACCAATAAAGCCAAGCTCCTCGCAAAGAATCGAAAAAATAAAGTCATTCTGAGGCTCTGAAACATAGCTGTATTTCTGATAACTGTTACCGAGACCTACACCGAGAAGTCCGCCCGAGCCTATGGCATTAAGTCCCTGCAGGGTCTGCCATATCTCACCGAGAGCCGAATAATTTTCGGGATGAAGCCAGATATCTATACGAGCCTTAGCATAGTCGGTAAACATGATCGCTGCGAAAACTATGACAACCCCAAGAGCACCTGTAAGTATAAGCCAGAATTTTCTCGCGCCTCCCGCGAATATAACTACAATACCTATTGTGAAAAGAATTATTACTCCGGAAAAGTGCTTTTCAAGTGCAACAAGCAAGCATACAGTTCCTAAGATAAGGAATGGATACAAGTCTCCCCATATCGATGAGGTAACGAAATTTCTGTAATCGGTGATCTTCTTCTGATAGGTCGCAAAATAATGGGACAGCATAAGCACCAGGACAGTCTTCATAGGTTCAGAGGGCTGAAACTGTATCGGACCTATCTTGATCCATCTAACCGCCTCACCCTGCGCCAATCCGAATACGGGAACCAATGCTAAAAGAAAAAGCATTACGATAAAGGCGGGGGTTGTAAATCTTCTCATCCAGCGGTAATCGATCTTTGACACCACGGTCATAAAAAGAAAGCCTATGGCAAGGAAAAGCAACTGACGTTTAATATAATAATAGCTGTCATCCTTCTTTGTCAGAGCCGTTGCAAAGCTTGAGGAAAATACCATTACCGAACCAAAGCACAACAAAAGTATTATTATAACGAGCATCGGTCTGTCTATAGTCCCCTTAATTCTTACCGATATAGGCTCTGTTCCCTTCTTAAGGGGAGTAGCCGGCTTCCTTACAGGGGATGTCGCAGTTTTCTGCACGGTTCCCGGAATATTCGGCTTCTTGGATCTGTTATCAGAAGGCTTGCCTGCGGGAGTTCTTTTATCCCCTCTGTTATTCGGTACATTCGAATATTCGACACGAGTCCGTGCCGAGGAACGGGAAGGATTATTCACTTGATTTGAATTTCTGCTTGTATTATTCATAATCCCTCCGTTTAAAAGTACAAATTAAATACTGCCTTAGATATTCAATCCGAAATATGCCGCAACCGATACTAAAACGGTTACGATTGAAAAAATGATCACTATCTTTATTTCGCTCCATCCGCACTTCTCAAAATGATGGTGGATGGGAGCCATTTTGAATACACGCTTATGTGTAAGCTTATAGCAGCCTACCTGAATAATATCGGATGCCGCCTCAATAACATAGATAATTCCTACCGGGAGAATGATAAGAGGATTGTCTATAAGAAAGGCAAGACCTACCACAAGTCCGCCCAAGAAAAGCGAGCCTGTGTCACCCATAAATATACGGGCAGGATAAAAATTATAAGTAAGAAAGCCTATGCATCCGCCTATTACAACTGCGGAAACAAGTGCTGCGGGAAGATTGGCGGACACGAATGCCGCAACCGCGAAGAAACCGCCCACAACCGTGGTAACGGATGCCGCAAGACCGTCTATACCGTCGGTAAGGTTTACGCTGTTTACTATTCCTACGATAAGGAATACTGCAATAACGTAATAGAACATACCGAGATCAACAGTCTTATCGAAATAAGGGAAATAAAGCTCTGTAGTAAGTCCACCCCATGCCGTCATGCATACGAGATAGATAACGGCTATAGCAACCTGCAAAAGAGCCTTCTGCTTCGCAGTAAAGCCTTCGTTTTCCTTTTTTCTTATCTTTAAACTGTCATCCCATATACCGATAAGAGCATAAAGAAGAGCCATAACGTAGGTTATAAAGAACTTAGCTGCCCAAAGGAAATTCTCTGTAAAGCATGCATAGATACCTACGGTAAGTATAGCTATCGTCATGGAGAGAAGGAAGGAAAGACCTCCCATAGTGGGTGTTCCCTCTTTACTCTTGTGCCAACGTGGACCTATATCGAGTATAGTCTGTCCCATTTTCAAGCTTTTGAGTTTGGGAATAAGCTTCTTTAATGTAATAACCGTTAGAAGAAATGTCATCGCCATGGCAATGACAAAATATACAACATGTTTAGATTCCAAGTCCGTTCTCCTTTATCATTCTTTATTATTAAGAATTTCTGTTATTCTTTCAAGCTTGATTCCTCTGCTTGCCTTGAAGAGCAGAGTATCGTTATCTCTGACCTCCTGCTTTATGGCATCTGCCATAGCTTCGGGACAATCGGCATCGGTAATGCTTACTATATCGCAGGGCTTCATACCCGCTTCGATTGCACCCTTTGCGATAAACTCAGCAAGCTTGCCGAAGGTAAAGAGCTTATCGATACCAAGCTCGACAACAGCAGCACCAACGGCTCTGTGGAGCGTTTCGGAATATGCACCGAGCTCGAGCATATCGCCGAGAACCGCTACCTTACGGTTTTCCTTCGCCTTGGAGCAAAGAACCTTTAAGGATGCCTTCATCGATTCGGGGCTTGCGTTATAGCAGTCCTCGATGACCGTATAGCCGTCATTTTCATATATATTCTGTCTCATGGCAGCATTCTCAAAATTGAGAAGTCCGCGTCTGATATCCTCGTCCTCCATACCGGCTATCTTGCCTACCGCATACGAAAGAACGGCATTATATACGTTATGTATACCGAGAACATTGATTCTGAAATCCTTTACGATACCCTCTGCACATGCGATATCAAAGGTATAGTATCCGTCCATCTCCTTAACGTTGACTGCTCTGTAATCACTGTCCTCATTCTCCATCGATACGTAAATTGCACCGTCAACACCTGCAAGTAAAGGCTCATCGCCGTTGAGCACAAGTTTTCCGCCCTCGCGAAGTCCCTCTGCGATCTCCATCTTGGCATCGCGTATACCCTCACGGGAGCCGAGGTTTTCTATATGTGAGGAACCGACGTTGGTAATAACCGCAATATCCGGCTCAGCTATCCTCGTAAGTCTGGAGATCTCACCCTTGAAGCTCATGCCCATTTCAAGAACCAAAGCCTCGGTATCACAAGGCATACGAAGAATAGTGATAGGCATACCGATCTCGTTGTTGAAATTTCCGTCAGTCTTATGGGTAGTGTATTTCTCTTTTAAAACCGAATATATAAACTGCTTGGTAGTGGTCTTACCCACGCTGCCCGTAATACCTACAGTAAGAGGAGCGATAACTCTCTTGTGATTCTTAGCCAAGGAGCCGAAGGCATGGAGGGAATCGTCAACAAGGATCACATTACCCTTCACCTTATAGGGTATTCTCTCGCATACGATAGCGGCAGCACCGTCCTCGAATGCTTTACCGATAAAATCATGACCGTCGAAACGTTCACCTTTAATTGCAACGAAAAGGGTTCCTGCCTCTATCTCTCTTGAATCAAGGGAAATATTTTTTATAAGCTCAGAGCTTGAATAAAAAAGCTCACCGTCTGTTATTTTTGCTATTTCTGCAAGAGACATTCTCATCTTGTCTACGTGAATTATACTCATTTCCTTTGATCCTGTTCCTTTCCTTGTCTGCGTCCTGTATTATCTTTTTTTCGTTAAATTCTGTTTTTCCGTAAGCGTTTATCTCATAGCTCTCGTGCCCCTTGCCGCAGAAAACCAAAACATCTCCCGCCTTGGCTGTATGTACCGCATACTGAATGGCACGCTCTCTGTTTTCTATAATTAAATATCTGCTGTCCTTTTCAACACCCGAAAGGATATCCCTGATTATCATATAGGGATCCTCGCTTCGGGAATTATCAGAGGTAATTATACAAAGATCGGAAAGCGCGGAAGCAATGGCTCCCATCTCCTTTCTTTTACCTCTGTCTCTGTCACCGCCGCATCCGAAAATACATATCAGGCGGTTTTCTTTATTCATACAATTTCTCAAAGCACTCAGTACCTTATATAAGGCATCGGGTGTATGAGCATAATCTATAAAAGCTTTGTAATCGGTCGAGGTTATATCAACCCTCTCCATACGACCGGATATACCCTTCATACTGCTCATGGCAGTCCTTATAGTATTCTTATCTACACCGAGAATACGGCAGACAGAAACGGCACACAACGCATTTGACACGTTGTGGTCCCCTGTTAAAGGCATTTCTATACGAAAAAGTTCACCCTCTGACAAAAAATCAAATCGGCTCTTTGCTATTTGGGTTTGAATATTCTCTGCGGTAAAGTCCGCTATTCTCTGTTTAGCTGAATAGAAAAGCTTTTTCGCATTACCTTCACCTGCAATCCTTCGGATATAATCATCGTCATAATTATATAGTCCCGTATCGCAGGAGCAAAAGAGCTTTGCTTTAGCTGCGGCATAAGCTTCCATAGTGCCGTGAAAATCAAGATGATCCCTTGTAAGATTGGTAAAAGCCGCTATCTCATAAAAAATCGGACGGAGCTTTTCAAGCTCTAACGCATGGGAGGATGCCTCCATTACAACAAACTCGATTCCGCTGTCGGCAAGCTCTTTCAACCGTGGATACAGTTCGCAGGGATCAGGAGTCGTAAGGGAGGAATTCAACGTACCTATCGTAGATACTTTTCTTCCCGAACAGCTCAGTATATGCTCTATCATCGACACGACCGTGCTTTTTCCGTTTGTACCTGTAACCGCTATCATACGCATCCTGTCAGCAGGTCTGCCGCAAAGATTACTCCATAGCGTTGCATAGGCGATACGCGTGGACGGAACACGGATATACTGAAAATCACCCGAGCATTCCTTACGTTCTATTACAATAACAGCAGCACGTCGCTCAAGTGCTTCGTTTATATAACCGTGTCCGTCACAGCTGTGTCCCGCAAGAGCGATGAAAAGGTCGCCCTTTTCAACCTCCCGCGAATCATCACAAATATTGCCGATCTCGATATTGAGATCCTCTATGTTGGTCTCGGAAATCTCCAAGCCCCAAAGAAGCTCTGAAAGCTTCATATCATCATCTCCGGGTTATTTTATCTTTCAACATCCCTTTGACGATCATTTTCTTTATTATTCTGTTCCGTCAAAATAACGAACCGTGATCCTTACCACACTTCCGTAGGGGATCATCTCGCCCGCTTCATAGCTCTGGGCAGTAACGCTTGCGCCGCTTCTGTTGACAGCTCCGTCGTATTCGACATTGAAGCCTGCCGAAACAAGGATCTGATTTGCCTGCTCTGCGCTTATACCTGTAACATCAGGAACCTCCGAAAGGGTCTTTTCGGCATCCTTGACAGTATATAGAACGATCTTGGCATTAGACTGCTGGACCACAGCTCCCGCAGAAGGAACCTGATCAACTACAGTGCTTTGGTCACCAACTATCTCGCAAGCAATTCCCTTCTCTTCGATATTGCGCTTGGCTTCGTTTACGTCATGTCCCGAATAGCTCGTTATAAGCACGGTCTTCATCTGCTCACTGATTTTGGATTCATCCCTCTCGACACCGAGTGTAGGAAGAATTTCCTTAAGGGTATTTGCAACGTAGGGAGCCGCAACCACGCTTCCGTATCTTGACTCAAGCTGAGGTGAGTCTACCATTATAAGTATTGCTATCTGAGGATCGTCTGAGGGAACGTAAGCCACGGTAGAACCTACCACCTCATCCGAATCACGAACGTCTCTCTTCTGGGAGGTACCCGTCTTCGCGGCAACCTTATAGCCCGCCACATAAGCGTTTTTTGCACCACCGTCTCCCGAAACACCCTCTTCCAGAACCTCACTTATCTCCTTACATACGTCCTTTGATACCACCTGACGTATATTTTCCATGCCGAAGGAGGAGATAACATTTCCGTCATCATCAACTATCTTGCTGACGAGATGGGGAGTAACGAGATTACCGCCGTTAGCAACAGAGCATATAGCTCTGATCTGCTGAAGGGGGGTTACCTTAAAGGTCTGACCGAAGGAATAAACCGCCAAAGATACATTGGAGAAGCTGCTGTACGCTTCGTAAAGGCTCTGACCCTCACCAGGAAGGTCAACTCCGGTTTTTTCGGTATAACCGAAAGCCTTGAAATAATCGTAAAAGCTGGGGATACCTATCTTTGCCGCAACCTGCATCAGGGTGGGGTTACATGACTGCTGAAGTCCCACTCTGTAGGTAACGGTACCGTGACCGCTTCTCTTATGGCAATGAATAGGATCGGGATAGCCTGCTATAGTCATGCCGCCCGTACAGGTATACATATCGGAGAATACGGTTACCTTTTCTTCAAGCGCCATAGCGGTCGTTATTACCTTAAAGGTAGAACCGGGCTCGTAGAGCTCACTTACCGCCTTATTTGACCACATATTGTAAATAAGATCCCAATAATACTTATTATATTCATCTGTATCCTTGGCATATCCGCTGTTATTAAGCTTTGACTGCGAAACTCCGTCAAGGGTATAAGGATCGTTCAAATCAAAATTGGGGTAAACCGCCATAGCGAGAATTGCGCCGTTGTTGACGTCCATAACTATGCCGCAAACTCTTTCAAGAGGATTGCCGTCCTCATATGCCTGCCTCAACTGTTCCTCCAATACCGACTGGATTCTGGTATCGATGGTAGTAACGAGGTTAGCACCGTTCTGAGCCTCTATATAACTGTCATATTTATAGGGCATACGGTTTCCCTGAGCGTCACGGGCTGTGATATACTTACCCGAAACACCTGTAAGCTCGGTGTTATACTGTAATTCAAGACCGAACTGTCCGCTGTCCGCACCCACACATCCGATAACGTGTGATGCAAGGGAATCGTAAGGATAATATCTCTTGGTATATGCTTCATAGTGAATCTGAAGATCAAGATCGTACTCATCTATAAGCGCAACGACCTTATCATACTCTTCCTCGGTTATATCCTTCTTTATGGTTTCATCAGCACGCTCGATCTTCTCGGTTTTGCCGAGGATCTCACCATAATCAACATCAAGAATATCCGAAAGCTGTGATGCAATAAGTGCCGCCTGTGTATCATCCTCGATATCACGAGGTGAAATAAATATTCTCCAGGTCGTCTGGTTAGTAGCAAGGGGAACCATGTTGGAATCGTATATAATACCGCGGTTCGCCGTTACATCAGTCTCACGCTCTACGTTACCTATTACGTTAGCCTCATATTTATCGTTATTAAGTACCTGAAGACTGAATAAGCGGAATACTATAACCATCCACAAAGCGAAGAAAATTACAATTATGGCGAGTGCTCTGCCGGGAATTTTTTTACTCTGCTTCTCCAACATATTCGATTACCCGCCTTTCTTTAAGTTTTTTGTGTTACTTCAATATAACAGAACATGAGAGTGGCGCCAAAAAGGCAAAATTCACTCTCAATGCTTCCATAGTATATCTTATTTATGTGTTACTCCATATATTCCCACAAGCCTTGGAAATTTGCAGCAATCGCACTCATGACGCCGGAAACTACAGTCAGATCCTCGGTAGGCTCTTTTTCTACCTCTTCGATCTTATCCTCCTGCTCAAGCGAAATATGCTTCTTGGTCAGCTGATCAGCCTTATCCATTCCGTATTCCTCGGTGGCGATACGTTCAATCTCGAGCATATCGTTCTTTTCCTCAAGGGATACCTCAAGCTCGCTTCTTCGTGCGACGAGGTCGGTAAGCTCCCCTTTAAGGGAAGCTACCTCGATCGTGTACTCATTGATCTGAACGTAACTGAAAACAGTAAACATCAGAAGAAGAGTACAAATGGTTACTATAACAACAGCACTGACAGGAAAAGGTCTTGAATTCTTTTTCTTAACTGTTTCAACCTTGTCTTGCTTCACGCTGAGAATAGGCTTGATGTTCTTTACGATTGCAGTAAGAGCACCGCCCTTGCTTTCGGCAACTGTCTGCTTAGCATGAACAGGTCTTGTCTTGGGCATGGGTCTTGCGCCTGCAGGTCTTGTACTGTTTACAGGTCTCTGTGACGTACCTCTCTGCACTGCAGGCCTCGCATTGGGCATTGGTCTGCGATTAGTCTGACCCTGCACAGCGTCCACTCTTCGGTTAGTATTCATTTCATTAGGTCCGCGGTTGGTCATACTTCTCGTTCCTTTACTCAAATTTTCTCAAATACTCTTAGCTTTGCACTTTTCGATCTTGAATTCTCTTCAAGCTCTTTCTTCGAGGGTAATATCGGCTTTCTTGTCACAAGCCGTCCCTTGGGCTTATTTCCACATACACAAACAGGAAAATCGGGAGGGCAGGTACACCCCTTACAGAGATCGGCAAAGGTCTGCTTGACTATTCTGTCCTCCAACGAATGGAAGGTAATTATCGATATACGGCCTCCCGGATTGAGCATATCCACCGCCGCACGTATCGTCGGCTCTATAACGTCAAGCTCACGGTTAACCTCAATTCTCAATGCCTGAAATGTTCTCTTCTCGGGATGATGCTCACGTTGTGCGGCGGGAATAGATTTTTCCACCAAACGAACAAGCTCCCCGGTAGTTTTAATAGGCTTTTCTTCTCTTGCTTCTATTATATTTGAAGCAATACGGCGAGCGAATTTTTCCTCACCCCAGTCACGAAGCACTCTTGTAAGCTCATCGAGACTGTAACTATTTATCAGCTTTTCGCAGTCAAACTCACTCTCTCTGTTCATTCTCATATCAAGAGGAGCATCCTGCATGTAAGAAAATCCACGTTCACGAGTGTCCAGCTGATAAGACGAAACGCCGAGGTCAAGCAGCATTCCGTCTATCAACCGGCCGGATAGAAAGAACTTGAGATTTTCGAAATTGTCTTTAATAAACTCCACCCTGTCCAAAAATGGTTCAAGGCGTTTGGTTGCGGCCGCGATAGCATCCGAATCCTGATCTACGCAAAAGAGCTTTCCCGTAGTAAGTCTTGAGGCTATCTCATAGCTGTGACCGCCGCCGCCTGCGGTACCGTCCATATATATGCCGTCGGGCTTGATGTTGAGTCCGTCAACAGCCTCACTGAGCATAACCGAATAATGCTTGAAATCCGACATATCAGAAGCCTAACTCGCGGATGAGTGCCAGAAGCTCGGGGGAATTTTCCTTCTCCGCCTGTACGCCGCGATTCACATCGCTCCATATCTCGGCATGCTTTCCTGCACCGATAACGACTACGTTCTTTTCAAGCTCTGCATAATCACAGAGGTTCTGAGGAATAAGTATTCTTCCCTGAGGGTCGGTCTGTACCTCTGCGAGAGAGGAATAGATCCTTCTGACCACATCAGAACCGGATACATCAGGAATGCTTTCAAGCTTTTCCTCAAACTTTTCCCATTCGGATTCGGGATAAAGCGCAATACACTTCGCAGAAAGGCTCTTTATCATGATGATGTTTTCGCCGATGCCGTCTCTGATCTTAGCAGGTAAGAACATTCTTTTCTTTTTGTCTATTGTATGAGCATACTCACCGAACAATCTGGTTCTCATATTGCGCCTCCTTTCCTTTGGGATAGATACTTTATATATACAAAAGGTAAAAATCTTTTAAATTACGACGTCATTCCCCACCGATTACATAAATTTATGCGATTTCGGCAAAAATAGAGTCGACAAGAGACAGGAATACGCGACTTTTTTCGCATTTCCTGCCATCCGAAAGGTAATTTTCAAGTTGTTTCCATGGGAAATTGCTCCACAATGATACACTTTTAACCACTTTCATGACAATTATATAGTATTTTCACCGATTTTGCAATAGGCTTTTCACATTTTTTGGTTTTCGCAGGACAAA
This sequence comes from Oscillospiraceae bacterium, assembly GCA_015063855.1. Taxonomy (GTDB): domain Bacteria; phylum Bacillota; class Clostridia; order Oscillospirales; family CAG-272; genus RGIG7300. The sequence continues at coordinate 7,187 of SVTI01000042.1, read as the reverse complement.
AAAATAAAAATTATAAACATTTGTTCGTATCATGTTCGAAAAAACCGAACAAAAATCAAAATCTGCCACTTCTTATCTGTTTTATCTTTACTTTTCATCAAATATAATATATAATGGATCCGAGGTGAAACAAATGAACGTTTTGATAAGCGCCTGTCTTCTCGGATGTAAATGCCGATACGACGGCAAGGACAAAAATACTATAGATATTACAAAGCTCAAAGAGAAATATACACTCTTCCCTATCTGTCCTGAGCTGGACGGCGGACTCGGCGTTCCGAGAGAGCCTGCCGAGATAAAAGAAAAACGTGTAATAAACAGAAAAGGTATCGATGTAACCAAGGAATACACCAAAGGGGCAGAGATAGCCCTCGAAACGGCCCTGAAGAATAACTGCACCGTGGCAATACTCAAGGCGCGCAGCCCCTCCTGCGGAAAGGGAGAGATATACGACGGAAGCTTTACCAAAACCCTGATCAACGGTGACGGCATCACGGTAAGGGTGTTAAAGGAAGCAGGGATAAGGATATATACCGAAAACGAAATAGATATGATAACAGAATAAAAGCTAAAAGCCTCCTGCTTGGAGGCTTTTAGCTTTTATATTCAAAACACACTTTCTATCACACGCTCACAGCAAGCGGGCGAATATCTCCAGCGGTCTATATGAAGGGTGTTGGCGGTATCTACAAAATATTCACTGCTCCGTTCTATCTTATTTTCGCAGACATCCACAAGCACCAGCTTGACCTTCATCCTATCAGGGAAAATACTTTTTATGTATACCGAGGCACATTTACCGATACTGACCCCGTTTCTGTATTCGGCAAGACCTGCAAGGTTAGGGGACAACTCCACGAATATGCCGTATTCCTCTATACTGCGTATTATACCCGCAACGGTCTGACCTACGGAGAATCGCTGTGCATTCTCCTCCCAGGTGCCGAGAAGCTCCTTATGACTTACGTATATACGTGCATCATCTCTGTCAATACTCTTAACAACAACGTATATATCCTTGCCTATATTAAATCTGTCACTCGGATGGGATATTCGTGAAACCGATATCGAGTCTATAGGCAGAAGGGATATCACGCCGCAGCCTATATCAACGAACGCACCGAAATGCTCCAGGTGTGTTACTCTGCATGGAATGATATCTCCCGGAATAAGGTCGCATAGATAATTATGTATGCATTCATATTGGGCACTTCTTCTTGACAGAAGTGCCGTCTTTATTCCCTTCTCTTCAATAATATTAATTATCTTAAAGCAAACGGGCTTGCCAACCCTTGTTATTACCGCAATATCCTTAACACTGCCGTCACTGTCGGGAATAACACATTCCTGCCTCGGCATTATACCCCTTATACCGTTGAGATCAAATTCAAGAGTCATATTACTGTCACAGCGAAGAGCCACAGCTTCAACTATTGCAGAGCTGCACATAGCGTATTCAAGCCCCTTCAGGGATGAAATATATTCGGTGTTTTTAGCTGTACCTATACGTTGTCCTTCCGGAAGATAATTATTCATCATTACGTTTAAACCTCTCGTTTGATATTCTTTTTCATTTCATTTTATTGAAAAGAGCTGTATTTTATTCCTTTTTAAATTATTAATTTTTTGTATATGCGATTTAGCCACAACGAGAAAATAAGAGATTTTAAGAGCTTTCGAGAGATAGCGACTTAATAAATTAAAATTATCAAAAAATATTTATCAAAATCTATTGACACCCACATTTTGTTATGTTATAATGTACCGCGTCAAAAAAAATAAATAATAAATTTATACAATTATTCAGGAGGAAACATCAATGTCCACTTTTATGGCAAAGAAAGAAAGCATTGAACGCAACTGGTATGTTATCGATGCGGCTAACAAGCCTCTCGGTAAGACAGCTGCAGCTGCTGCGAACATCCTTCGCGGCAAGCATCGCCCCGAGTTCACACCTCACGTTGACTGCGGCGAATTCGTAATCATCATCAACTGCGAGAAGGCAATTCTCACAGGTAAGAAGCTTGACCAGAAGTTCTACCGTCATCATTCCGGTTACATCGGCGGTCTCAAGGAGATCAGCTACCGCAAGCTCATGGCTACCAAGCCCGAGTTCGCTATGATGCAGGCAGTTAAGGGTATGCTTCCCAAGAACACAGTAGGCGCAAAGAGCCTCACACGTCTTAAGACATTCCGCGGTGCTGAGCACAATCATGCAGCTCAGAAGCCCGTTGTAATTGACTAATATCGGGAAAGGAGAAAAACGAAAATGGCAGTTAATTATCAGAGTGCAAAACCTTATTTCTACGGCACAGGCAGAAGAAAGTCTTCTGTAGCTCGTGTACGTCTTGTTCCCGGTACAGGTGTTATCACCATTAACAACCGCGACATCGACGATTATTTCGGTCTTGAAACCCTCAAGCTCATCGTAAACCAGCCCTTCGGCGTTACCAACACCGTTGGTAAGTTCGACATCATTTGCCGCGTTAACGGCGGTGGCTTCTCCGGTCAGGCAGGCGCTATCCGTCACGGCGTAGCAAGAGCACTCCTTCAGGCTGACGAAGCTAACAGAGCAGCTCTTAAGAAGGCAGGTTTCCTCACTCGTGACCCTCGTATGAAGGAAAGAAAGAAGTATGGTCTCAAGGCTGCACGTCGTGCACCTCAGTTCTCCAAGAGATAATTTTCCCGCTACCGACTATATTATTATATCGGTATATTATCCAAGGAACTGTTTGACTAACAAGTAAATATCAATCCATTAAGGATTTGGTACCATAGGAGGCAATGCTTATGTACTCACAGCACAGCTCCGAAAAACCGGTCCGAAATATTTCCCGCATAAAAAACCTTTTAACTTCACGACGTACTGTATCCTTTAAGAATGTCTTAAAGAATGCATCCAAGCACTTGAGATCAGCAGGCATAACTCTCATGGCAATAATCCTCTTTGCAGGAACCGTCATGTCCGCCTACTGTCTTGAAGGTACGGGCAACGTCGGATTTAAACCGGATTTTCAAAGCAACAAGCCGTCCTATTCATCCAAGAACGACCTGTTTGACACAGACGAAAACACCGTTTGCGTTAAGCTTACCGTAAGAGGTGAAAAGGAATTTACGGCAGACGTTTCCGATATTACAGTCGGCGAGCTGATCGACAGTTATGCGATCACACTCGATGAAAATGACGTTGTCAATTACCGAAAGGACGAAAAGGTCTTTGACGGTATGAACGTTACCATCGACCGTATCACAACAGAAACGTATACAATAACAAATGACATTCCCTACGCAACGATCACCAATGAATCCCAGACCATTCCAAAGGGTACCACCAAGGTTATCACAGAGGGTGTAAACGGATCCAAGACTGAAACCGTTAAGGAGACCTATATCAACGGCATCCTTACCGATACAGAGGTTACACAGGAGGCTTTAGCAGAGCCTGTAAACGAGGTCGTTGAAACGGGTATAGGCGGTGTCTATACCGATAAGTACGGTAAGTCCTATGAGTATTCCTACTATATGGACGTAACCGCCACTGCATACGGTACCCTGTCAGGCATTACTGCTACAGGCAAGGCTATCGATTTCGGTATGATAGCGGTAGATCCCAGAGTTATCCCCTTGGGCACTAAGGTTTACCTTACAGGCTCAACCTACGGTGACATGGGTGTACATTCCGCTGAGGACACAGGTGGCTCTATCAAGGGAAACAAGATAGACGTTTACCTCGGTGACGACTACAACACATTGATGCAGTTCGGACGCCGCACCATGAGAATATATATTCTTTTATAATGTACGACAAAGGCGTCGTTTACGGGCAAAATGTCTTGCCTTTGTAAACTGCGCCTTTTTCAATTTATTTTATTGCATTTTTAAACCATTTGATATCCTCTGAATCAAAGCTCATTGTGACACGCAGCAGCATCAGATATATAACGGACGATATAGCCACGGCAGCTGTATCGACTGCTCCCTTCGGCATGTTTGCAGGCATGATATACGGTCCAGTAAGACGCCAAAGAGACGTAGCCGTTATTACACAGCACAGAGGCTTGACAAACCAATTCAGAATATCAATATTTATGTCACATACGGAAAGCAGTCGTACCACGCTTAGAGAGGTATTTATTATTTCCATAGCGTATATGATCACCACATATCCGAAAATACCCATCTCGGGAAGCAAAAGATAAACAAGAATAACGCTCAGCATAGAGTCAAGAATATTGACCCTCATGCTGTAGAGCTGTTCACCGAAGCCCTTGAGCATTCCGTCAACGATATGGTCAAAGTACATCACGGGTATAAGCGGCGCCATCATTTCAATAAACATTCCCGCATCTGCGCTCGAATATATTACATTACCCAGCTCTCTTCCAAAGGATACCATCATTCCCGCACATCCTATACCGAAGGCAAGGGTGATTCTGATGACCCGCGAGATCATCATCTCAACCCTTTTATGCTCCCCTGCGGCAATAGATCCTGATATTTCCGGTACAAGCAGCCCTGCAAAGGCTGACACAGCCGACATAGGAAAGAGAATTATTGGCATTGCCATACCGTGAAGGGTTCCGTAGGAGGCAAGAGCACGAGAGTTCCCTGCTCCGTACTTTTTTAATCCGTAGGGTATGAGTATATGCTCAACACTCACAAGACCGCTTCGCACATATGCGCTGACAGCAACGGGTATTGATATAGACAGCATTTTGCTCGTCAACTTACCTTCCTCTTTACCCTTATTGCCGTTATGACGGTGAAGATCGAATCGGTATACGATAAAGGATGCAAGGAAAGCTAAGCTCTCTCCTATACAGCTTCCGAGAATAACCGCCGTGCAGGCATATTCTGTCCCCTTCGGCATAAGTAATGCTATAAGCCTGATCGTAATAGAAATATTTATAAACTGCTCGCATATCTGTACCGAAGCGTTCTTGACAACACGTCTGACTGCAGTAAAATAACCCGACAGAGCCGAACCGAGGGATATAAAGGGTAGTCCGAGAGACAGTACCTTTAAGGGCAGGATACATCTGGCATCAGAAAGAACATGAACCGAAAGCGGCTCCGCCAAAATATAGAGAAGCAACGTTGCCGTACATCCGAAAACAAGACTGTAACATATACATCTTGTCATTGCGCGGCGAACATCCCGTTCACTCCCTCTGCCTATAGCTTCTGCGGTCAATCTCGTCGAGGCAAGGTTTACTCCGGAGGTTGCGAAGGTTATGGCAAATCCTCCTACACTCATTATAAGAGAATAGAGTCCTATTCCCTCTGCGCCTATCTTCCCTGTTATATACACATTAAATCCGAGGGAAACAAAGCGCATTCCAAGTGTGACACAGGTCATAAGTATAAGATTATAAAATATGGCTTTTGATCTTTTCACGCAATTCACCCATATAATTATTATGCAATCAATTATTAAAAATAATAAAAATATATATTTTGAAAGGAATTTCAACAATGGAAATCAAGAACAGTTATCTTAAAAAGGTATATGATGATACCTGCAAGCGTAATGCTCATCAGCCTGAGTTCCTTCAGACTGTAGAAGAAGTATTCGCTACTCTCTCTCCCGTAGCAGATCAGCGTCAGGATCTCATTGACGCAGGTGTATTTGACAGAATCGTTGAGCCCGAAAGAACCATCTCCTTCAGAGTTAGCTGGGTTGACGATAGCGGCAAGGTTCAGGTTAACCGCGGTTACAGAGTTCAGTTCAACTCTGCTATCGGTCCTTACAAGGGCGGTCTCCGTTTCCATCCCACAGTAGACGAGTCTGTTATGAAGTTCTTAGGCTTCGAGCAGACCTTTAAGAACAGCCTCACCAGCCTTCCCATGGGCGGCGGTAAGGGTGGCTCCGACTTCGATCCTCAGGGTAAGAGTGATGCAGAGGTTATGCGCTTCTGCCAGAGCTTCATGACCGAGCTCGCTAAGCATATCGGCGCAGATACAGACGTTCCCGCAGGTGATATCGGTGTTGGTGCAAGAGAAGTAGGCTACCTCTTCGGTCAGTATAAGAGACTTCGCAACGAGTTCACAGGCGTTCTCACCGGTAAGGGCTTCTCCTTCGGCGGTTCCCGTATCCGTCCCGAGGCAACAGGTTACGGCGCAGTTTACTATGCAGTAGAGATGCTCAAGTACTTCGGCGATGATATCAAGGGTAAGACCTTTGCAGTTTCCGGCTTCGGTAACGTTGCTTGGGGTACCGTTCAGAAGATCAACGAGCTCGGCGGTAAGGTTGTTACCATCTCCGGTCCCGACGGCTACATCTACGATCCCGACGGTGTTGCAACAGAAGAAAAGATCAACTTCATGCTTGAAATGCGTGCTTCCTGCCGTAACAGAGTTCAGGATTATGCTGATAAGTTCGGTGTTGAGTTCTTCGCAGGTGAAAAGCCCTGGGGTAACAAGGTTGACATCATCATGCCTTGTGCTACTCAGAACGAGGTTAACCTCGAGGATGCTAAGAAGATCGTTGCAAACGGCGTAAAGTACTACGTTGAAGTTTCCAACATGCCTACCACCAACGATGCTATCGCTTACCTCAAGGAAAACGGCGTTATCGTTGCTCCCTCCAAGGCAGTTAACGCAGGCGGTGTTGCAGTTTCCGGTCTCGAAATGTCTCAGAACTCCATGCGTTACAGCTGGACAGCAGAAGAAGTTGACGCTAAGCTCCACTCCATCATGAAGGATATCTTCGATAACTCCATCAAGGCAGCTAACAAGTACGGTCTCGGTGATGACCTCGTAGCAGGTGCTAACATCGCAGGCTTCGAAAAGGTTGCAGAAGCTATGAAGGCTCAGGGCGTTGCATATTAATTAATAATTGCTTCGCTTTATTATCTTCGAATAATAATAAACAGAGAATGATTTTCGTCATTCTCTGTTTTTGCTTATACAAATAATTTTCCTCCGGTCTTTGATCTTACTTTTATCAAAAAACCGCCCTTACAGATATAATATAAACTCACTGATAAATTATAGTTTGAAGGGCTTTGCCCTTCACCCTGCTCTTCGGGCTTGGAGTTTGCAAATATCATTAATTCAATGCCCGAAATAAGCAAAGCGATAAACTATAATTTATTAGTGTGTTCGCACTTACGTGTAGCCTTCCCTAGCAGGGAAGGTGGCATTGGTGTAATTTTCTAAACGCCCGAAGCGTTTGGAAAATTATA
>SVTI01000041.1 GCA_015063855.1 Oscillospiraceae bacterium | reverse complement strand
ATGGCTACGGTTACGGATATAAGCCGGAGCATAATAAGGCTAAGTCGAACGACGAAGTATAATTAAATCAATTCGCCTGTTATAGCTTGACAGGCGAATTTTGTAATATAGGTGGTTATTATGGATAAGAAAAATTTGCAGTATCACATTAATTGCGGTGAAGGTGATGTAGGTGAATATGTTATCCTTCCCGGTGACCCCGGCAGATGCGAAAAGATAGCAAAATACTTTGATAACGCAGAGTGCGTTGCTTACAACAGAGAATATAAGACATATACCGGTACTCTTCTTGGTAAGAAGGTCAGCGTTACCTCAACAGGCATTGGAGGTCCCTCGGCTTCAATAGCAATGGAGGAGCTCGCTCATCTTGGCGCTCATACTTTCATCCGTATAGGTACCTGCGGTGGTATAAACCTTAAGGTAGAGGGCGGTGATATCGTAATCGCAAGCGGTGCAATAAGACACGAGGGTACGAGTCTTGAATATGCTCCAATCGAATATCCTGCGGTTGCCGATTTCGATGTTTGCTGTGCGTTGGTTAGTGCTGCAAAAGCACTCGGCCATAAGTACCACGTAGGCGTGGTTCATAATAAGGATTCCTTCTACGGACAGCATTCGCCTGAGTCAATGCCGGTTTCCTATGCTTTAAAGAATAAGTGGGAAGCATGGAAGGCCCTTGGTGTGCTTGCAAGTGAAATGGAGAGTGCTGCACTCTTTACCGTAGCGGCGGCAAGGGATCTGCGTTGCGGAACGGTGCTTCATACCGTATGGAATCAGGAGCGTAAGGCTCTCGGTATTGATCCCGCCGATATGCAGATCGAGGATACCGATAAGGCTATCAGGACCGCTGTTGAAGCGATCAAGCTCCTTATCTTGTCGGATAAGAATAATTAGAATCTATATAGGTTGACGGTGTATCACCTACTATAAGTGTTTCTGATAACGGTATGTTTAAGCATGCCGTTATTTTTTCTGTTCTTAAGCCGGGCATGAGTACAATTGCTTCTACATTAAGCTCTAATGTTAATCGGTGTACGGTTTGATTTATTGGGCTCGAAATAAATTCGCTTTTGATTCTCGCTTTTGTGGCGCGGTATTGATTGATCTGAACTATGATATTCGGACCCTGACCAAGAGAAAGGGAATCACCTATTACGTCTCCGGCAGGGATTTTGATATTTATATCCTTATCGCCCAGCTTTTCCTCGATATATTCAACTATTAAGGCACTTGCTCTATTTACAGATCCCGTGTCGGTCTGTAACGAGGATATCATTTTATTTTCATTATAACAGGGGATAATTACATTTGTGAGGTCGAGCTCTGCGGCAGCTTCATATACTGTTTGTGTTACAATATCGGTAAATTCGCTTTCTGCCAAAGATAATAGTATCGGCTCGGTTTTATTAAAGCCCTTAGATAAAAATATAGTTACAATAAAAAGCATCGATGTGATAATAAAAACTGTCCTTGCCTTTTCAGCCTTTCTTCTGTTCGGAAACCTGCGCATAATAATCTCCTTTATACATTTGTATGCGGCAGATATGATTTAAATTACAAACAGCAGTTTTTGTGAATTAGAATATCTTGACAATTATTTCTTATAGTGCTATAATGTACTTGCGACTCAACTAAATATAAATCTAAACGAAAGCAGCGTTTTTATTTTGATAAAAATGCATGCTCTTTTTCTGCTTGCTTTTGTTTAGGTAGTAGAGTTGAGTCGCGTCAGTAGAGCTATGCATTTTTTGTGCGTAGCTTCGGCTGCGCACTTTTTAATTTATTTGGAGGGAAAAATGAAAAACATTTTGAAAAAGGGTATATGTTTGATTTTGATAATGACAATGATAATACCCGTATTCTCAAATTTCGGTATATTTGCTTCAGAGGAAAACACAATAAATTCCGTTAAAGAAAGCAATACAGTTACAGAAGAACTTGCTTATGCTTCTTCCGGTACATGTGGTGATAATCTTACATGGGAATATAATAATATTTCCAGAACTCTTACCATTTCCGGTACGGGTGATATGTATGATTATCATTCAGATACATCCAGTAACGGCGAAGAAATTACATCAGCTCCGTGGGGAAATTGTACGATAATATCGATTATTATATCCGACGGTGTCACAAGCATAGGCGGACATGCATTCTATAACTGCGGTAGCTTGACAAGAGTAAATATAGGAAACAGTGTCACAAGCATAGGCGATTATGCGTTCTATAAATGCAAAAGCTTAACAAGTGTAACGATACCTGACAGTGTCACAAGTATAGACCGTCGTGCGTTCGAATACTGCAGCAGCTTGACAAGTGTAACGATACCTGACAGTGTTAAAAGTATAGGCTATGAAGCGTTCTGTTACTGCAGCAGCTTGAGAAGTGTAACGATACCCGACAGTATCACAAGCATAGGCGATGCTGCGTTCTATGAAACGGCATTATATAATGATAGCTCTAATTGGGATAAGGGTCTGTATATCGGGAACCATTTAATTGAAGCAAGGTCTCTTATCATAAAAGAAGGTACAAAATGTATTGCAGATGGTGCGTTCTCTTACATCGGCGGCGGCTTCGTCGTCGGCTGGACAAGTGTAACGATACCTGACAGTGTCACATCTATAGGCGGTTATGCGTTCAATTCCTGCAAAAGCTTAACAAGTGTAACGATACCTGACAGTGTTACATATATAGGCGGGGGCGCGTTCTATGACTGCAAAAGCTTAACAAGTGTAACGATACCTGACAGTGTTACATATATAGGCGAGGACGTGTTCTATGGTACAGCATTATATAATGATAGTTCTAATTGGAAAAACAATGTTCTGTATATCGGGAACCATTTAATTAAAGCAGATACATCAATCAGCGGTACTTATGAAATAAAAGAAGGTACAAAATGTATTGCAGGTAGTGCGTTCCAGGGCTGCAAAAGCTTGACAAGTGTAACGGTCCCAGACAGTGTCACAAGCATAGGCGATGAAGCGTTCTGGCTCTGCAGCAGCTTGACAAGTGTAACGATACCTAACAGCGTTACGATTATAGGCGATTACGCATTCTATTACTGCAGCAGCATGACAAGTGTAACGATAGGAAACAGTGTCACAAGTATAGGCTACGCTGCGTTCGAATATTGCATAAATTTGAGAAGTGTAAGAATCCCGTACAGTGTCACAAGTATTGGCAAGAATGCGTTCGCATATTGCGCCCGCTTTACTATAAAATGTTATGAAGGTTCTTATGCAGCTAAATATGCGAATCTAAATTCATTTCCTGTTGAATATATTATTTGTACTCATTCTTTTACCGACTATATTTCAGATAATAATGGGACTTGTACCGAAGACGGAACAAAGACAGCATATTGTGATAACGGTTGCGGTACTACCGATACGATAGTTGAGGAAAACTCAAAGCGTCATGATTACATTCTTGATGTTCTCCGTGAACCGACGTGTACCAAAACCGGATCGGGAATATATATGTGCAGTATATGTAAGGATTATTATACCGCTTTATTACCTGCAATTGATCATTTATATACCGACTATGTATATAATCAAGATGCTACCTGTATGGTTGACGGTACTAAAACAGCATACTGTGATTACGGCTGCGGTCATATCAGTACTTTAATTGCTGAAGGTACTGTTGTTCCCTGTAAATATGCCGATTATACCTATAATAAAGATGCTACATGCACCTCTGACGGTACCATGACCGCATACTGTGAGTTTGGCTGTGGTAGCAGCGATACCGTTACCGCACCCGGAACAATGACCGATCATGCATATATTTCAGAGATAGTTGAGGAACCGACTTGTACAAGTGAGGGTGTAGCGATTTATATGTGTCCGGATTGTCGATATTATTATTCTGCATCAATTCCTGTGACCGACCATGTCGGTGAATGGATTGTAACAATAGAACCAACAACCCAAACAGAGGGCGAAAAGACCTTTACCTGTACCGTCTGCGGTCATACTGAAACAGATGTTGTTCCCACAATTGGAGATCCCGTGATGTCAACCAATAACTACGACGTATCTTTAACCGGTGCAGAATATATCAAATATGTCCGTTATGCTTTGGGTGACTATAACTCTGCATCCGAGATAAAGAATGCCGAGGGTTGTGTAACTCTTAATGCATCAAAGATTTCAAGCTATACAAAGGAGGGTATCTGTACTATAGCAATGCCTGACGGCGGTATATATTCGCTCTGGGTAAAGCTTAATGACGGAACTGAGTATATCTATAAGGCAGATCTTTCCATAATGGAGCAGGAGATTGAGGCTGACGGCGTTACAATGACTGTCAAAAACCTCTACGGTGTTAAGGATTACTTTATTGCAAAGGGTGAGCATACAACCTATGCCGATGTCAAGGCTAACAGCGTTGTTCAGATAACCAAGAACAAGATCGTCACAAGTCATGATTATACCTATATTCTCTCCGAGCCCGGTACTTATACCGTTTGTGTGAGATATGATGACAGCACAAGAGCGCACAAGTTTATAACTGTTGAGCTTACAGTAGTTGAACCCGCCTTTACCGAGAATGGCTTACAGCTTAAGGTATCTAATCTTGATGGTGTTAAGGTTATTCGTACCGCTTACGGAGATTATGATACTCCCGGACAGATAAAGAAGGCTGTTGGAGCAAGAGCGTTTACGGGCAAGACTGTGCTTAAAGGTCTTGATGAATATTCTATTCAGTATCGTGACGAGGGACTTGTAACCGTAGCCGTGGTATACAATAACGGCTATGAGGTAATATACAAGTATAATGTAACAAAGAAATCTCCCGGATTTACTCAGGAGGGAAATACCGTAACCTTTACAAATCTTGAAGATTTTAAGGTTATACGTTATGCTGTAGGCGTTTACACAACCTCCAATCAGATAAAGAATGCAAAGGGAAGTGTTACGGTAAGCGCCAAGAATATGACCAAAGCATCCTATAGTGTAACCCTTGCTCCCGGTACCTATACCTTCTGTGTACAGTATAATGATGAATCATATAATTATTACACAGTAACTGTGGAATGATTGTGAAGCTTGATTGACTTTCTAATGATAAATTAATAAAATAATCAGAGGACGATTTCTTTCGATTTCGTTCTCTGTTTTCATGTCGTGGGAAAATTAGCGGTTAATACCTCAGTAAGCGATAAACTATAGTTTGAAGGGCGGTTGCACCGCGGCTATACTTCGGGCTTGGAGTTAGATTGAATTCATCCTTTAATGCCCGAAATGAAGTAAGCGATAAATTACAGTTTGAAGGGCTTTGCCCTTCACCCTGCTCTTCGGGCTTGGAGCATTGTATTATTTTAAAATTTAGTGCCCGAAATAAGCTAAGCGATAAATTATAGTTTAGCGAGTAGTTTAGTATGATTTCACGTCTTCCTGAGACGAAAAGCTCCGAGCCCCTGCCTTCCCTAGCAGGGAAGGGGGACCGTCGCAACGGTGGATGAGTAGAGCATCACTTTGGCTAAAGTTTATATAATGCACCTACACTCGCCTAAAACTTAAAGTTATATTTTCGTAAATTACATTACGGATAGTTATTTGAAATGGTGGTCTACTCATCCGTCATTGAGTATAATTTTCCAAACGCTTCGGGCGTTTAGAAAATTAAACCAATGCCACCTTCCCTGCTAGGGAAGGCTAAACGTAAGTACGAACACACTAATAAATTACAGTTTAGCGGTGAGTTTAGTATAACGAAATATAAAGCATTGAACGAAAAGATTGCTGAAACCAAGAGCGCCCCTTGCCTAAAGGGGAGAGGGCCACGGAGTGGCGAGGGGATATAAATAACAAACAATTATATATCTACATTATTTTAAGAGTATCCCTCCACCGCTTACCGCCCAACAAGATGTTGGGCTGCGGTCCCCCTCTACCATGGCACAACTTCCGCTAACCAAATCATAGATTTGGAGCGTCAGCCGCCTTTAGGCAAGGGAGGCTCAGGTCAGTGCAAATTTATCGCTTGTTTTAAGACATAGCATCACAGCAAACTGCTCGATAAACTACAATTTGTCGATCTGTTTATTTCGGGCATTGAATTAATGACATTTACAAACTTCAAGCCCGAAGCATACGGGTGAAGGGTGAAACCCTTCAAACTATAATTTATCGCTATGTTTATTTAGGGTACAAAACTTAAGATTTTTACAAGCTTCATACCCGATCATTCGCTTACATTAAAAAAGCCACCCGATCGGGTGGCTTTAATTTGACTTAAATTAGTCGGTAGTGTAGGGAAGAAGTGCTACCTGACGAGCTCTCTTGATAGCAGTGGTGAGCTGTCTCTGATGGTAAGCACATGTGCCGGTGATTCTTCTGGGAAGGATCTTAGCACGCTCGCTTGTACACTTACGAAGTCTTGCAACATCCTTGTAGTCGATGTGATCGATCTTATCCTGGCAGAATATGCAAACCTTCTTCTTTCTCTTCATATTGTTACGAAAAGGCTTCTGTACGTTGTTTTCTCTTTCCATTTTTGCATCCTCCTATATTATTTTAGAACGGAAGGTCGTCATCGCTTGACAACTCTTCAAACTTAGGCGCTTCATCTTCGATAGAAGAAAAAGCAGGAGCACCGTAACTTTCAGCTGCCGGAGCGGAATGACCCGACTCTGTGCGGCTGTCTACAAAAGTTGCATCGCTTACAACTACGTCAGTAGCGTATCTCTTCTGTCCCTGCTGATCTGTCCAGGATCTTGTCTGGATAGAACCGGTAACACAGATAGAGCTGCCCTTCTTAAAGAAACGGGTAATAAACTCAGCGGTGGAACGCCATGCAACACAGTTGATGAAATCAGCCTGCTGCTGTTCCTGGTTCTTCGAGTAAGGTCTGTTAACAGCTATACTGAAGGATGTGACCGCAATACCCTGGGGGGTCTGGCGAAGCTCGGGATCGGCAGTAAGTCTGCCACCGAGAATAACCTTGTTGAAATTAAAGTTAGCCATTATTAACTCCTTAATGATTACTCAGCTGCTTCTTCAGCAGGAGCTTCTTCTGCAGCAGGAGCTGCCTCTTCAACTGCGGTTTCCTGTACTCTTGCGGGCATGGAAGCCTTCTCGTCAGCCTTAACTACGATAGAACGAAGAATACCGTCAGTAATGTTGAAGATACGGTAAAGCTCTGCAACAAACGCCTGAGGAGCACTAAAGGTTACGAAAACATAGTAACCCTCGTTCATGTCGTTAATGGGGTATGCAAGTCTTCTCTTGCCCCACTCATTAACCTCGGTGATCTCACCGTTAGCCTTGATGAGTGCAGTAAACTTCTCAACAAGTGCCTTGATCGCATCTTCGCCCTTGGAACAATCGCAAACGAAAATGGACTCATACTTTGTGTTTGTTTTTGCCATGTTTTTACACCTCCCTATGGACTTATGACCGACATGCTTTTGCTTGCCGGTAAGGAGAAACAATGCATAAAATAATTTACACTGTCTCTAAACCATGACATTATAAACTATTTATAATTATTTGTCAATTATTTGGAACTTGAATTTACATATTGTTTAAAACTTACGTTTTACTATTGACATATCATTTATAATATTTTATAATATAAGAGTTGATTATTTTGTATAGGAGATATTACGATGAGGATTTTATTTCAGGGCGACAGTATAACCGATTGCGGCAGAAACCGTGAGCGTATCGACTCACTCGGTGCAGGCTATCCAAAATTTGTTGCAGAATTACTTACCGAAACCTATAATGATATAGATTTTGAATTTATTAATAAAGGTTGCGGTGGTCATCAGACTAAGGATCTTATGGCTCGCTGGCAGGAGGATACTATTGATATAGATCCCGATATCATGACTCTTCTTGTAGGTATTAATGATACGTGGCATCATTGCGATGCGGGTGATTTTATTCCTGCGGAGGTATTTGAGGCAAACTACAGATCTCTTCTTGATGATGTTAAGAGCAAAACAAATGCTAAAATAATCATGCTTGAGACCTTCCTTCTCGACGTAGGCGGTAAGGAAAGCTTTTTCCCTGATATGGACAGCAAAATGAAGATAATCCGTCGTCTTGCACGTGAATATGCTGTTGAATATATTCCGCTTGACGGACTCTTCGCATCAGCCTCGGTAACAGAGGAGCCTTCATTCTGGTCTGAGGATGGTGTTCATCCTACCGAAGAGGGGCATAAGCTTATAGCGGATTATGTATACAACGCAATCTGCGATATTATTGATGAGCAGGCAATGGATGAGAATGAATAAATTCTATAAAGTTGCGGACAAGATTGTTCATGGGATATTGTTTATATTCTATCTTATTTTCATATTCCTTGTCAGCTCAATGTTTAAATTTATGCCTTGGTATGACGAAGGCGGTATTTATCTTTTAAGGCTTCTTCTTTTATGGCTTCCGTTGTCGTTTATGACGATAATTTCGGTCGTTATTAAATTTTTGACTAAGGATTTTAATAAGGCTTTTGTCTGTATTGAGGCATTAAATGCGGTATATATACCCTTGATATTTCTTCTGGGATATGTTAATATCCCTCTGTGGGTGACACAGCTTATAGGTTTGGCAGGTGTCATCACAATGATTATCTATATTGTGAAAATAATAAATAAATATATAAAGAACAGGTGATTTACTATGGAACTTCCTTTCAAGATTGATTTAAAAGATAAAACTGCCGTTGTTACCGGCGGCGGAGGTGTACTCTGCGGTGAATTTGCAAGAGCTTTGGCTATGTGCGGTGCAAAGGTCGCTGTATGTGACCTTCGTCCCGAGAATGCACAGAAAACAGTTGACGAGATAGTAGCTGCAGGCGGTACTGCTATGGCAGTAGAGTGTAACGTTCTCGATAAGGAGAGCCTTCTTGCGGCAAGAGATAAGATAAACGCTGCTTACGGTACCTGCGATATCCTTCTCAACGGTGCAGGCGGTAATAATCCCCGCGGTACAACTACCAAGGAATATCTTTTCCCAGAGGATCTTGCAAGAGATAATCCTGATATCGTGACCTTCTTTGATCTCGATCCCAAGGGAATCGAATTCGTATTTAATCTTAATTTTCTCGGAACACTTCTTCCTACTCAGGTCTTTGCAGAGGATATGGCAAAGAAAAAGGACTGTTGCGTTGTTAATGTTTCCAGCATGAACGCCTTCACTCCTCTTACCAAGATTCCCGCATATTCGGGTGCTAAGGCTGCTGTTTCCAACTTCACACAGTGGCTTGCGGTTCATTTTGCTCCTGTTGGTATCCGTGTAAACGCTATCGCGCCCGGCTTCTTTGTAACCGAGCAGAACCGTGCACTTCTCATTAATCCCGATGGCAGCTTTACCGCTCGCTCTCAGAAGATTCTTAACAGTACCCCCATGAACCGCTTCGGTACTCCCGAGGAGCTTGTGGGAACACTTCTCTGGCTCGTAAACGAGAAGGCTGCAAGCTTTGTAAACGGCGTTGTTGTACCCGTTGACGGCGGCTTCTCTGCATACTCCGGAGTATAAAATGTCGGTCTGCTTTGACAGAATATACGCAAACGAACATTTAAAATCGCATTTTTGCGCTGTTATAGAGAATAATAATTTTCCTCATGCAGTTATTCTTGAGGGAGTCAAGGGAAGCGGAAGATATACCCTTGCCCTTGAGATAGCGGCGGCTATGGGATGCACCGGCATGAGTAAGCCATGCAGATTATGTGATAACTGCCGAAAGACATATAATTCGATCAATCCGGACATTATTACCGTTTCTTTGCCTGAGGGTAAAGCGACGATATCAGTTGAGCAGATCCGCGAGGTCAAGAGCATGGCTGTCACATATCCCTCGGAAGGGGATTATAAATTCTTCATTATTCGCGATTGCGAGAAGATGACGGTACAGGCACAGAATGCTTTTTTAAAGATCCTCGAGGAGCCACCCTCCTTTGTTATCTTTATACTTCTGTGTACAAACGCATCTCTTCTTCTGCCTACAGTTGTATCCCGTGCTCCTGTTTTCAGGATGCAGAAGCTTACGTCTGACGAGTTGACTGAATTTCTTTCGGGGGATGAAAATGCCAAAAAGCTTATGGAACGGGATCCCGAGGGCTTCAAGCATATCGTACGAGGTGCCGACGGATCTATAGGTAAAGCCCTTGAAAATATGGACAAGCGTTCAATGAACGGTGCGCTTAAACGCTATGACAGAATAAGTGATTTTCTCACCGTTCTCTGTGGTAATGACAAGGCAATGTTTATTGGGTATGAGGATGAGCTTGTTATAAAGAAAAGGGAAGAGCTTGATGCCTTTGTGTGTGAACTCAGATATGCACTGCGTGATATACTTGCTTTGAAGAGAGCCTCAAACATAGATACTCTTTTCTTCATTAACGAGGACAGTGCCAGAGAGTTTTGCGCTCAGTTGACTTTGAAGAGCATAGTCGATCTGATCGGTGTTTGTGATGACACAATGAGAAGTAACGAGATGAATGCAAATATCAATTTGCTTAAAATAAATTTCATGAGCAGGCTGTGGAAATCCACCCACTCGTGATGAAAGGATAAATAATGTCAGAAAATTTAGAGAATCTGACCCAGGAGGAGCTTGACGCTATGCGTGAAGCATTGCCCTCTGAGGTTGAGATAGTAGGTGTACGTTTCAAAAATAACGGCAAGGTTTACTATTTTTTGCCCGAAGGCTTAAAGCTTAAGCAGGGACAAAGCGTTATTGTTAAGACTGCCAGAGGTCTTGAATACGGTACTACTGCTATAGCCAATAGGGTCGTTGATAAAAATACCCTTGTGCTTCCTCTTCGCTCGGTCGTTCGTGTTGCGACTAAGAGTGACGAGCAGCAGCATGAGGCAAACGTTGACAGCGAAAAGGAAGCTTTTAAGATTTGTCAGCAGAAGATTGCTGAGCATAAGCTTGATATGAAGCTTGTCGATGTTGAATATACCTTTGATAACAATAAGCTTCTGTTTTACTTTACTTCTGAAGGAAGAGTTGACTTCCGTGAGCTTGTAAAGGATCTGGCAAGCATATTCAAGACAAGAATAGAGCTCAGACAGATAGGTATTCGTGATGAGACAAAGCTCATGGGCGGCCTTGGAGTGTGCGGCAGACCCTTCTGCTGTAAGAGCTTTCTTTCAGAATTTGCTCAGGTGTCGATAAAGATGGCAAAGGAACAGAATCTTTCGCTTAATTCCACCAAAATATCAGGCGCCTGCGGCAAGCTTATGTGCTGCTTGCGCTATGAGCACGAAACCTACGAGGATGCTATAAAGCGTACCCCAAAGGTAGATTCAAGAGTAACAACTCCCGATGGTGAGGGTATTGTTGTTGAAACAAACCCCTTGGCGGGCCTTGTCCGTGTTCGTCTTGATAAAGAAGCTGATAAATCTCCAAAGGTTTATAAAGTATCCGATCTCAAAAAGTAAGGTCATTTGGCCTTACTTTTTTTAAATAAACTATTGCAATTTGTTGAAAAATAATATATAATTAGTTTATCTTTAGTTTATTTTAAGACATCGTGTCTGTGGAGGTCGTTTTATGAAGCTTTTGGAAGATAAAATCCTTAATGACGGTAAGATAGGTGAAGGTGACGTCCTTAAGGTAGACAGCTTTCTTAATCACCGTATGGACGTAGCGTTCCTCTCTAAGCTTGGTGAAGAATTTTACAGACTATATAAAGACTGCAATGTTAACAAGATACTTACAATCGAGGCATCGGGAATAGGTATCGCTTGTTTGACTGCGCAGTTTTTTAATGTTCCGATGGTTTTTGCCAAGAAGACAAAGACGGTAAACATTTTTTCTGATGTTTATACATCGAAGGTAGAGTCCTTTACCCATAAGAAGACATATGATATAATCGTTTCAAAGGAATTTTTACTTCCCGGTGACCGAGTTCTTATAATCGACGATTTTCTCGCACAGGGAAGTGCATTAAACGGCCTTATCAGTCTTGTCAACGATGCAGGTGCCGAGCTTGTAGGCTGCGGTATCGTTATAGAGAAGGCATTCCAGCCCGGAGGGGATCTGATCCGAGGCAGAGGTATCAGAGTTGAGTCTCTTGCCCGCATTGAGTCGATGAGCTGTGCAAACGGTATTAAATTCTGCGATTGATAAACACTAATTACGAAATTATTCCCGTAAGGGATGATTAATATTTTATTTTAAAGGAGAACTAACATGAAAAAGTTCCTCGCACTTTTACTTGTAGCTGTTATGATGCTTACAATGCTTGCAGCTTGCGGTAAGAAGGATGAGAAGAAGGGCGACTCCGATCTTAAGGTTGGTTTTATCTTCCTTCACGACGAAAACTCTACCTATGACAAGAACTTCATGGACGCTGCAAAGGCAGCTTGTGAAGAAATGGGCGTAGAGTATGTTCAAAAGACACAGATCACTGAGTCCAACGATTGCTATGATGCAGCAGTTGAGCTTATCGAGTCTGACGGCTGTGACCTTATCTTTGCTGACAGCTTTGGTCACGAGTCCTTCCTTATGAAGGCTGCTAAGGAATATGAGGATGTAGAGTTCTGTCATGCTACAGGTACTCAGGCTCATACAGCAGGTCTTGATAACTTCCATAACGCTTTCGCTTCCATCTACGAAGGCAGATACCTCGCAGGTGTTGCAGCAGGCATGAAGCTCAATGAAATGATTGAGAACGAAGAGATCAAGCCCGAAGAGGCTAAGATGGGTTACGTTGGTGCCTTCACATTTGCTGAAGTTATCTCCGGTTACACCTCCTTCTACCTCGGTGCTAAGTCTGTTTGCGAATCCGTAACTATGGACGTTAAGTTCACCGGCTCTTGGTACGACGAGACCAAGGAAAAGGAAGCAGCTAACGCTCTTATCGAGGGTGGTTGTGTTCTTATCAGCCAGCACGCTGACTCCATGGGTGCTCCTACTGCTTGTGAAAACGCAGGTGTTCCCAACGTTTCCTACAACGGCAGTACTGTAAAGGCTTGTCCCGAAACCTTCATCGTTTCCTCCAGAATTGACTGGACTCCTTACTTCAAGTACATTATCAAATGTGTTCTTGATGACAAGGCAATTGATACCGACTGGACAGGTACACTTGAGACCGGTTCCGTAGCACTTACCGATGTTAATACAGATGTAGCTGCTGAAGGTACTGTTGAAAAGCTCGAAGAGGTTAAGGCTGACCTTATGGCAGGTAAGATCAATGTATTTGATACTGCTAACTTCACCGTTGGCGGCGAGACTCTTGATTCCTACATGGCAGACGTTGATACCGATGCTGACTTCGAAAAGGATACTGAGGTTATCGAGGATGGCGTATTCTACGAATCCAAGCACCGTTCCGGTCCTTACTTCGATCTCGAAATCGACGGTATTACTCTTCTCGACAGAAATTACGGCGAATAAGAATAATTGGTTTAAGGCGAGGGGTTACCTCCTCGCCTTATCCTAATTTTGAAGATAGTGCTTTATACGTAAAACATTATCTTGAAAATTAAGATAAACGGAGGTTTATTGTGGCAAATCAACCGGCTATTGAATTAAGAAATATTACTAAAACATTTGGTAAGGTCGTTGCTAACAAGAACGTAAACCTTACCGTTAACCATGGGGAAATACTCTCCATTCTCGGTGAAAACGGTAGTGGTAAGACCACTCTTATGAATATGATCTCGGGTATCTATTTTCCCGATGAGGGTCAGATATTTGTTGGCGGTGAGGAAGTTGTAATCACCTCTCCCAAGGATGCATTTAACTACAATATCGGTATGATACATCAGCACTTTAAGCTTGTTGATGTGTTTACTGCAGCAGAGAATATCGTGCTTGGTATAAAGGATGGTAAGTATGATATTAAGAAGGCTACCGAGCGAATCAGCGAGATTACCGAAAAATATGGTTTTGAGCTTGATCTTGATAAGAAGATATATACAATGTCTGTTTCTGAAAAGCAGACTGTTGAGATAATCAAGGTGCTCTATCGCGGTGCCGATATTCTTATTCTTGACGAGCCTACAGCGGTACTAACTCCGCAGGAAACAGATAAGCTCTTTGCGGTACTTCGCCGTATGCGCGAAGACGGTAAATGTATCATTATTATTACTCATAAACTTCATGAGGTTCTTTCGCTTTCCGATAAGGTTGCGGTTCTCCGTAAGGGCGAGTATATAGGTACTGTCAATACAGCAGAGACCTCTGAATCCGAGCTTACCGAAATGATGGTAGGCAAGAAGATAGAGCTCAATATTCAACGCTCAGAACCTAAGGGTAATACCGACAGACTCAGAGTAAAGGGTATTTCCTGTAAGGACAGACAGGGAACAACCGTACTTGATAATGTAAGCTTCACCGTGAAGTCCGGGGAGATACTGGGTGTTGCGGGTATCGCAGGCTCGGGTCAGCGTGAGCTCCTTGAATCTATTGCAGGTCTTCAGCATTTGACCTCCGGTGAGATCGTATATTATAATCCCAAGACCAACGGTATAGATAACCTTCGTGATAAGACCCCTGTTCAGATAAGAGAGCTTGGTGTACGTCTCTCCTTCGTACCTGAGGACAGACTGGGTATGGGTCTGGTAGGTAATATGGACATCGTTGATAATATGATGCTCCGCAGTTATACCAAGGGTAAGTCTGTATTCCTTCAGAAGAAGGTCCCCAAGGATCTGGCGCATAAGATTATCAATGACCTTGAGGTTGTTACTCCCGATGCCAACACACCTGTTCGCCGTCTTTCGGGCGGTAATGTGCAGAAGGTTCTTGTCGGCAGAGAAATCGCTGCCGCACCTACAGTGCTTATGGTAGCGTATCCTGTTCGAGGACTCGATATCAACTCCTCTTATCTCATCTATAATCTTCTCAACGAGCAGAAGGAAAAGGGTGTTGCTGTTATTTTTGTCGGAGAGGATCTTGATGTTCTTATTGAACTCTGCGACAGAATAATGGTTATCGGTTCGGGCAGAATTACAGGTACTGTTGATGCCAGAACAACTACAAAGGAAGAAATAGGTCTTCTTATGACCAAGTCTAATGCGGAAGGAGGAGATAACAATGGCTGATGTTAAGGCTGTACATAAGCATAACCGTGAACCCTTTGTTCATATAAACAAGCGTGACGATATGTCATGGTGGAAGGCGTGGCTTGTAAGAATTGCAGCTATCATTATTTCTATCCTCTTGATGTCCCTGTTTGCCGTTATGCTTACAGGAAACTCGATCTCCGAAATTTTTGAGACCATGTTCACCGCTGTATTCGGCAGAATTGAAACAGGCTCATATAAAATGCTTTACAAGTATCTTCAGGAAATAGCGATCCTCCTTTGCTTAGCTTTGGCGCTTACACCTGCATTCAAGATGAAGTTCTGGAACTGTGGCGCTGAGGGTCAGGCTCTTATCGGTGGTCTCGGTGCTATGATATGCATGATAGAGATCGGTGATAAGCTTCCTAACGGAGTATTGCTTCTTATCGTCGCTGTGGTATCTATGATTTCCGGTGCTATCTGGGGTGTTATTCCTGCGATATTCAAAGCATTCTTTAATACTAACGAAACACTCTTTACCCTTATGATGAACTATATTGCTACACAGATTATAGCATATTATGTTTATATCAAGGGTGGCGGATCTAATGTTATTCAGCCTGTAGATACAGGTATTATCCCCATCGTAAGTGAAAACAAGTATCTTATTAACATTATCGTAGTAGCTGTAATTACCGTTGTATTGTATATATATCTCAAGTACAGTAAGCAGGGCTATGAAATATCCGTCGTAGGTGAGAGTCAGAATACTGCAAGATATATCGGTATCAATGTTAAGAAGGTAATTATCAGAACTATGTGTGTATCCGGTGCTCTCTGCGGTGTAGCAGGTATGCTCCTTGTTTCCGGTACCGACCATTCTATCCGTACAGGTACTGTAGGCGGTCAGGGCTTCACCGCAATTATGATCTCCTGGCTCGGTCAGTTCAATCCCTTTATCATGGTTGTTATGACTGCGCTCTTCAAGTTCCTTGAGATCGGTATGAGTAAGGTTGCAGAGAATGCACAGCTTAATGCATCATTCTCCGAGATAGTTCTCGGTGTGGTAATTCTCTTTGTTGTAGGCTGTGAGTTCTTTATCAGATATTCCGTTAAATTCCGTAATGCTAAGAAGGAGGATAAATAATGTTAGTTCAGTTTATATTCCGTGCTGTTCTTATCAGTATTCCTCTGCTTTATGGTGCGACAGGAGAGATCATAACAGAGAAATCCGGTCACCTTAATCTCGGTATTCCCGGTATCATGTATGTCGGAGCGATTTCCGGTGTAAGCGGCGCATTTATTTATGAAAATATGTGCGGTAATGACCCTGCTAAGATGAATGCCGTGTTGGCAATCCTTATTCCGCTTTTGTGTACCATTATCGGTTCGGCACTTGTTGGATTGCTTTACAGCTTCCTCACCGTAACCATGAGAGCTAACCAGAATGTAACAGGTCTTGCTATTACCACCTTTGGTATCGGTATCGGTAACTTCTTGGGCGGTTCTCTCATCAAGCTTGTTGACAGCGATATTCCTTCTATCGCTCTTACTTCTACCAGCAAATATTTCAAGGCTACATTACCCTTTGCAGATAAGTTAGGATGGTTCGGTGATATTTTCTTATCCTATGACTTCCTTACATACTTTGCGATAATAGCTGCTGTTGTTGCTACTATCGTTCTTGACAAGACAAGGGTTGGTCTTAATCTGCGCTCTGTTGGTGAAAATCCTGCTACCGCAGATGCTGCAGGTGTCAATGTTGCTAAATACAGATACGGCGCAACGATTATAGGTGCAGTTGTTGCAGGTCTTGGCGGTATTCAGTACGTAATGGCATATGCAGACGGCGTTTGGTCAAACAACGCCTTTGGTGACAGAGGATGGATGGCGATCGCAATCGTTATTTTTGCACTTTGGAAGCCCTCTATGGCTATACTTTGTTCCTTCCTCTTCGGTGCGCTCTGTAACCTTAACAACTACATTAACGGTCTCGGTACAGAAACACAGGAGCTCTTTAAGATGCTTCCTTATGTTGTTACTATTATCGTTCTTGTATTTACAAGTATCCGTAAAAAGAGAGAGCATCAGCCTCCCGAAAGCCTCGGCTTAAACTACTTCCGTGAAGAAAGATAATTGAGTATTATTTTATTCGTATATATAAAAAACGGCTCGTTTGAGCCGTTTTTTTGCTGTATATAAGCGCTTAATTAATCTTTTCCTTCATAGCTTTGATATACTCAGGTGAAGAACCACAGCAGCCACCGAGGTACTGTACACCGTGGTTGAGTGCTTCGAGAGCATCCTCGACGAAGGTTTCTA
This sequence comes from Oscillospiraceae bacterium, assembly GCA_015063855.1. GTDB lineage: Bacteria > Bacillota > Clostridia > Oscillospirales > CAG-272 > RGIG7300. Next base: position 4,137 of record SVTI01000041.1, on the reverse strand, counting down.
CGCTGAATTCTGTGATAACCTTGCCGTCTTTGATTGTGTTCTTACCCGCGTTAGGTTTGAAGATAAGGGGAAGATCGGTGAACTCTCTGAACTGTGCGATTACGGGAACTGCAAGGTCCGGACCGAGTGAGCAGTTAAGACCGATAGCCTTAACATCGAACTCGCTTAATGCCTCTACCATATCCTTAACAGAGTTACCCATCATTGTTCTGCCGTTCTGATCGAAGCTCATGGAGCACCAGATCGGGATATTATACTTGGATGCTACATCAACTGCGATCTTGAGCATCTCTATATCCATGAAGGTCTCGAAAAGAATAACATCGGGATTAAGCGCAGCACCTGCGCCTATTTGCTCCTCATATATCTCATAAGCATCATCTTCTTCAAGATCACCGTAGGGTTCTAAAAGCTCTGAGAGGGGTCCGATATCGAGAACAACCTTAACATCAGTACCCTTTACTGCATCCTTTGCCAATCCAACCCCCTTCTCAACAACCTCTTTGACTGTATATTCGCTTTTAGATACGTTATCTCTGTTTGCACTAAAAGTGTTTGTAAAGATATAATCTGAACCTGCTTCTATATATTCGCGGTGAAGCTCGGAAACTATCTCGGGACACTCAATATTGTATCTCCATACGGGAAGCTGTTTTTCTGCCTTTGCCCAAAGGCTGGTGCCCATTGCACCGTCTAAAAGAAAGCATTTATTTGACATTTGATCAATCCTCCTATGACAGGTATTTATAAAAATCTGTATTTAAAATTGCAGTCGATGATGTCATTATCTCTTTAACGTAGTTCTTCTTTTCATTAATCTCCTCGTCTGAAATTTCTTTATCCGAGGTGATAACTATGTCGTTATCAGTTGCGTTGAAACGATAATTTTTGCATATAAAGTTCTGATTTGAGATTATAGCTATAGGTTCAGCATCCGAGAGAACGTCTCTGCCCATCACTAATCTTGAATCGTATTCAAAACCGAACAGATTGAGAAGAGTGGGAAGAATATCAATGGTAGAGCAGTAGTCGTCTATTTCTACAGCAGCCTTGCCCTCCATAGCACCGTTCCAACATATAAAGCTGCTTCGGTACATCTCGAAGTCCTTATCTACCTCCATGCCCGCAAGCTCATTGTATTCCGAATCGAGGAGTCCGTATGGGTAATGGTCGGTGGTAAGAACTATGACTGTATCATCAGCAAGCCCCTCTTCTTCAAGCCTATTGACAAGATGTTCAAGGGCGTATTCAAGCTCAAGGTTTCCTGCTATATAGCACTGCACCGCCTCGGAATAGTCAAGATCCATAACCTTACTGCGGTTCTTGGCATCCATGTAGTTTTTCCAGTTATATTGATAATGACCGCTGAAGGTCATATAATATGCATGAAACTGATTACCCGAGGTAATATAATCCTCGACGCTTTCAATCATCATATCATAGTCGGACGAGGGCCATGTTGGAGCAATATCAAGACCGTTATCCGGAGTCTTGAATACTTTGTAGCCCATGTTGGGATGGCTTAAATATCTCGAATAGTAGGTTGCGTTGAAGTTGTGATATGCGTATGTGTCCGCACCTATATTATTAAATGAAGCCGCAAGAGTGAAGGGAAGTGTGTTATCCGCAGATTCAATAAAGCTGTTATCAAGCTTGGAACGGGAGAGATCGGGGAACATTCCCATACAATAGGTATATTCGCCGTTTGTGGTAACGGCATCATAGGAATTATAGAAATTATTGAATACAATGCCGCCCTTAGAAAGTCTGTAAAGAGTTGGTGTGAGCTCCTCGTCAATGAGATAGGGAGAATATGACTCGGCGCATATAGTGATAAGGTTCTTTCCCTCAAAGAAGCCTGTGTATTCGTTTTTCTTTGTAGGTTCACGGTTTGCAAGCACCTCAGCAAGTGCCGCAACCTCGGCATTGTTGTCTGAATTTTTGATTATCTCATTGAAATCGATATCCATGACGTTATATTCCTTGGCGGAATATTCGGGATAGGATATTGGAAGAAGTGTGTCCTTAGGTGCTGTATCATAGAAGGGAGCGAGGATGATATGCTGAAGCTCAAGCCTTGTGGTGACGAGTACACCGAGGTTAGCAACGCTGTTTTTGGTGGTGGTATCGTTTGAATGGTAGGTATCGTGCATACTGTATGAGCCTGTGCCTCCTACCAAGAGAGTAGAGAGACATATAAGATGAATACCAACAACAGCCGCAGCCGATTTAAATATATTTTTAAGCTCGACTTTCTCGAAAACAAAGACCCCTCTTTTTGTCATTATGATACCCGTAACAAAAATAAGAACGAATATTGTAACGGGAATAGCAGCTTGAAACAGTGCATGAAGGGTCTGGTCGGTAAAGGTCATTATCGCTTCACCTCCCATTGCGATCTGAGAGATACTGAAGAAGGTCTTGAATATTATGAAGTATACAAGCTGGGATATGAAATATACCATCAGTATACCGTTTATCGTGTTAAATACTATCTTATTTGCCTTTTTACCGAATGCCATTGTGGATATAAAGATGACGCCGCCGGTCGGAACTGAGAAGAGAATGACATATATAAATCTCAGATCTACGCTTCCGATGGTAAACATTCTTAAAAGAAATTCATAAATTATAGGTAATAAGATACATGCCAGTAAAGTCAGATATCTTTTTTTCTTCATTATATTAATAACTCCTATGAAACTTATTATTATGATGATGATATCATTTTTTTATTAAATATTCAAGGGCTAAATATTAACAAATCTAAGCTGTCAAGACATTATTTGAATAATTTTTTCGGTATTATACGATTTTACAAATATGTAGAATTTTAGATGATTTTTTTGTTGAAAAAATCGATAAAAAATCACTTTACAAAACAATATATTTGGAGTATAATTAATTAGGTTACATAACAGCAGCACGACAGATATGATTCTTACGGTAAATATCAATCTTATGGTATCGATGAGTAAAAATTTTACCTGTTGTGCTATTGCTTTTTATTTTTGAATTTTACGGAGGTGTCATAATGACACATTTTGAGAGAGTAATGACTGCCATGGCTCATAAGGAGCCTGACTACGTTCCTGTATATCCTATTCTCAGCGGTGTTACCCGTAAGCTTGTAGGTGCAAGTTATGAGAAGTGGGCTAATGATGCTGATATCTGTGCTAAGGCGCTTTTAAAGGCAACTGATGATTATGATCTTGATTGTATATGTACTCTTATCGATTTATCTGTAGAGTGCGATGCATGGGGTCAGCCTCTTATCTATCCTGAGAACGAAGCGGCGCATCCCGATTATGATAACCTTCTTATTGACGATATTGACGAATACTGTAAAATTCAGAAGGTAGATTACCGTAATTCCAAGCGTATGATGATGCATATTGACGTATGTAAGAAGCTTGTAGCCGAAAAGAAGGGCGAGGTTCCGATAATTGCATTTGTTTTCGGTCCTCTCGGTGTTCTCTCTATGATGAGAAGTCAGCAGGAGATGTATATGGATCTCTATGACGATCCCGATGCTGTTAAGGAAGCAGTTGCCAATGTTAATGCTACTCTCTATGAATACTGTGAGGCTATTGCCGATACAGGTGTTGATGCAGTAATGTTTGATACCCTCTTTGCGTCCGGCTCTATCATGTCTCCTACCATGTGGGAAGAGTTTGAGGGTGTATATATAAAGGAAATCTGTGACATGCTCCATAAGAAGGGCGTTGCGGTTATGATTCATAACTGCGGTAAGGATATCTACTTTGACGAACAGATCAAGTATATGGATCCCGCAGCCATTTCCTTCCTCTATCCCCCCAAGGGATGCGAGACCTTTGCCGAATGTAAGGAAAAGTACGGTGATAAGCTTACACTTATCGGCTGTGTTACCCCTGCTTCTGCCGCTATCGGTACCGACGAGGAGTGGATCAAGGAATGTAAGGATAATATCGACTTCTTTAAGAAGGACGGCGGCTTTGTACTTGCTACAGGCTGTGAATATCCTGCTAATGCATCCTTTGACCGTGCAAAGATGATGGTTGATCTTGCAAAGACCTATGGTAAATATTGATCTTATTACCGGCTTCCTTGGAGCCGGTAAAACTACTTTTATAAAAAAATATGCCGAATATTTGC
>SVTI01000040.1 GCA_015063855.1 Oscillospiraceae bacterium | reverse complement strand
CGACGAGGATTATCAACGCAAGGAAGATGACGAAGGCTATGATTATCGGCGTACTCCTATCATACTGATAAACCGAATAATATGGTTCGACACCCTCCGGCTCATCGCATTTGATTACTACCCTTGTTCCCTCAGCCACCACTATCGAGTGGGTACTGCTTAACAGGTTATCAAGGATTATTTCCTTGCCCTTTTTATCCCCCTCTGTAAAGGCGACGGTTATATTCTGTACACCTGTTTTCCTTCCGGGAAGGTCGGGAGATTCCTCTAACTGTGCCGTGTTGACCGATACCACCTTTGCCTTGACATAGGATATGGTATCGGTTCTGTACATTTCATAATCTATAGGATTTGTCTTCCATACGGCAAAGACGGATATAAGAACGATTGCTATTAAAGTATATGGGAGAATTTTATTAAAAATCTTCATCTTATTCATTTACGTATCTCATTAAGAGTGTGCAGCTTTCCGCTCTTGAGGCATTATCCTTGGGAGCAAGATGTGTACCGTTTCTGCCGTTGATAAGACCGACCGAAACAGCCCAGTTCAGGCCGTCTGTCGCCCAGGAGGAAATCTTTGCTTCATCGGCAAATCCGTCAAGACTATAGTCGGCCTTGGGCTCACCCTGTAAGCTCCAGAGCATCTTAGCGAACTGCTCGCGGGTTATGGGGTTGTTGGGGTTGGTTCCGTCGGATACACCGTTCTCCATAGCCCATCTCTGTGCACCTGCATACCAAGGGTCACCATTGACGGTGGAGATATCTGCACCTGCGATTCTGGCGAGAACCGTCCATACAGAGGCTCTGGTCATTGTAGCATTGGGTGAGAAGGTAGTATCTGTTGTTCCTACAAAGAGTCCCTTGTTATAAGCACTTGCAACGCTTTCATAGTACCATGCGGTATGAGTCACATCAGTGAAGGGAATAGGCTCGGGGGAAATACCTGCAGTAAGGGAGTTTATATGGAAATATATCTCTTCGGAGTATACATTGAACTGGAAGAGCTGTACCGCTATTACGTTGTCCTCTTTCTTTAAGTTAAGAGAATTGATAAGTTCTTTATCTGTTATCTTGATAAGAGCGGGAGTTGCTTCCTTGTGAGCGGCAGTACCGCTGTATCCTGCTTTATCGATTATACCTAAAGTTCCGTGAGAAAGAACAGGGACACCGTTGATATAGATGTCTGCAGCATCGTTGTAAAGGAAATCAAAGGTAAGTGATGATACATTTTCGGGATCGCTTACTTCAAAGCTATTCTTGAAGAAGAATGTAGAAATGTTTACACCTGCATCCTCGCTGTCCTCAGGGTAATACTGGTTAAGAAGAGTTTTGGGAACAGGAAAATCCTTATCAAAGCCGGTAACAGTACCTTCATAAGCACCGAAGGGGCCTACGCCTGTTTTCCAAGAGCTGTTGTCGTAGCTATCGGTGGTCCATGCGATGTCTTCGTTTGAGGTAAAGGGAATACTACCGTCATCAAGGTATTTCCATTCATCTGCATCTGCTATAAGTTCTTCTGTGGTGTAAGGAACAAAGGTTGCGGTTACAGATGTGGTGTTGCCTGCCTTATCCGAAACTGTGAAGGTGATATCTGCTTTGCCTAAGGGGTCAAGCTTACCGCTTATCTTCATTTCGTCGGTGAGATCACCGTCGAAGTTATCATAAGCTCTTATAGCTTCAACTACAGAGTTTGTACCGTTGGGAATATAGTTGACGGTTTCGGAAACGCTGATCTTAGGTGCTTCGGTATCCTTTGAACCCTCGCGGTGGATAGCGAAAAAGTCATATACATCCACGATCTCATTTGTTTCACCTGTACGGTAGGTGGTGAAAGCGATAGAATCTGCGGTAACGTCTACCTTTGTGAGGGTAGGAACGTTTTCCTGACCTGTTACTGCGGCAAAGGACTTGGGGTATGATTTATCATATATTGAACCGGAGGCGGAGTTGCCTGTGATATAGAAAACCTCGCCATCCTTGGGATTATAGTAGCTTCCGTAGGGATCGCCGTTTACCTCTGTATATAGAGAAGCATCGTCGATAACCTCTGTGCCCTTGAGCATATAGGATCTTGTGTAAGTGTGGTCATGACCGTTGAAGACAACATCAATGCCAAGCTCACTGATAACGGGGCCAAAGTTGTTTCTCATGTCCTCGATATCGTAAACCTCGTCGCGCATACCCGCAGAGTAGAGAGGCTGATGGAAAAGCGCTATTGTCCAGTTAGGTTCACCGTAAAGAGCGGTATATTCAGCGATAGCCTTTTTCATAAATGCTTCATGGCGCGCAATACTAATATCATTAAAGTTTAAGTTAAGAATAAGCATACCGTCATAGGGAAGCCAAAAGTCACCGCCGTAGATACCTGCATTGGTAACGGTTGCCTGATCTACATTTTCGTATACGAAATTATAGCTGTGGTTAGCACCGTCGTCATGGTTACCTACGGTTACTATCTGAGGAAGGCTTCTCATTGCATAGGGAGCCTTGTATACGTTATACTCAATATCCCTTGCAACAACGTTGATCTGATCGCCTGCGCTCATCAGAAATTCAACATCATCCTCAAACCAGCCGTAGAACTTATCAAGACTGCTTACCCACGCACGGGTGTCTATATCGGTATATGTACCTATTTGGGGGTCAGCAGCAAAAACGAAGGAGAAGCTGCTGTCTTCCTTATGAGTTTTAAGTGTATATACCTTAGACCATGTATTTGTACCGCCTCCTACACGGTAGCTGTACTCTGTACCGGGAGCAAGACCCTCGATCTTTGCGCTGAATCTGATTGAGGATATTTTGGTTGCGGTGATCGTTTTGGTATTCTCGGGGAATACACCGTCAACTACATTTGAGCTTTCTGTATACTGAAGTCTCTCGTTGCCATTTAAGTCGGAGGTCCATATAATGAAATATGAAAATTTGTCCTGAGCGGGGGTGATGATAACATCATCACCGTAGCTCCTGCCTACACCGACCTTGCTGTAGGGCTGATTGACGGTATTTGTTTGTGCAAATATCGAGAGAGGAAATACCGACAGTAAAAGCGATATTGCTAAAATTATATTTATAATTTTAGATTTGTTCATGATAATTACCTTTATTACATATCTATATATCTTAAAAGAAGTGTACAAGACTCGGCTCTTGAGGCATTATCCTTGGGAGCAAGATGTGTACCGTTTCTGCCATTGATAAGACCGACCGAAACAGCCCAGTTCAGGCCGTCTGTCGCCCACGAGGAAGTTTTTGCTTCATCGGCAAAGCCGTCAAGACTATAGTCGGCCTTGGGCTCACCCTGTAAGCTCCAGAGCATCTTAGCGAACTGCTCGCGGGTTATGGGGTTGTTGGGATTTGTTCCGTCCGAAACACCGGTAGCCATAGCCCATCTGCGTGCATTTTCATACCACTTTTCACCCTCCTTAGGGGTAACGTCCGCACCTGCTATTCTTGCAAGGACGGTCCATACCGAGGCACGGGTCATGGTTGCATTAGGTGAGAAGGTCGTATCGGTAGTACCTACAAACAAGCCCTTCTGATAGGAGTCGGCTACGCTGTCGTAATACCATGCTGTGGGCTGTACATCGGTGAAGGGAAGCGATATAGGATCGGTGCCTGATTCAAGGGAATCAAGACAGAAGTAGATATCCTCCGAATAAACACTGAACTGGAAAAGCTGTACTGCGATAACGTTGTCCTTTGCCTTTAGATTGAGAGAATCTATAAGCTCCTTGTCGTCTACCCTTAATTTAGCATAGGTAACTGTCTCCGGTGCACCGTTCATACAGTAATCTGCTTTGTTGAGAACGGTCTCGGTATTATGCTTTATAACGTTGACTCCGTTGATATAAAAATCAAGCGCATCGTTATATCTGAAGGCAAAATCGAGAAGCGTTATGTTTTCGGGGTCATCGAGATCGAATGTGGTTCTGAAGAAGAAGGAGGGAATGTTAGCTCCCGCATCTTCACTATCCTCAGGGAAATATTGATTAAGAAGTGTGTTGGGAAGGGGGTCATTTTTGCCAAAGCCTGTGAGTGTGCCGTTGTATGCACCAAAAGCTCCTATACCCGATTTCCATCTACTGTCATCATACGCCGATGTTGTCCAGAAGATATCCTCGTTATCTGTGAAGGGAAGTGTACCGTCATCGAGATAGCTCCACTCGGTGTCGGCATCTATGACGGTCTTGTCATTATAGGGAACGAATTTAACCGTCTTTGTGCTTGTATTACCCTTGGAATCCGAAACGGTAAAGGTAAGCACGGAGTCTGCATTGGCAGTAAGCTTTCCGCTGATTTTCATTTGGGATGTGACGTTTCCGTCAACGTCATCATATGCCATTATCTTGGATACAACGCTGTCCTTTTCGTCATCGCTGTAGCGTATGGTATCCGGAGCCATGATATAGGGGGCGGTATCATCCTTATTTGTATCACGATGAATAGCGAAGAAATCGAACACATCAAGAGCATCGTTGTGCTCACCCGTTCGATAGGTAGTGAAAAGGATGGAGTTTTCATTTACGTCTACTTTTGTAAGGGAGGGGACATTTTCCTGTCCCGCCTTTGCGGAGAAGAACTGGGGATACGAACCGTAATACTTGGATCCGGAGGCAGAGTTGCCTGTGATATAAACTACATCTCCGTCCTTGACACCGTAGTAGCTTCCGTATGGATCTTCGTTAACCTCGGTATAGAGAGAGGCATCGTCCTTTATCTCTGTACCGTTTACAATATAGGAACGGGTATAGGTGTGGTCATGACCGTTGAATACCGCATCTACACCGAGTCTTGAAAATTCAGCTCCGAGGGTGGTACGGTATTCTATCGTTTCATCATATTCGGCACGGACACCTGCAGAATAGAAGGGCTGATGGAAGAGGACCAAAGTCCACATGGGCTCACCGTAAAGAGCAGTATATTCCGAAATCGCCCTTTCACAGAAGTCAACATGGAGTGCAGCACTTGTAACATTGAGGTTAAGGCTTAATATAAGCACGGAATCGTAGGGTACCCAAAAGTCTCCGCCGTATTTTCCTGCATCGGAGAGGGTAGTTTGGTCTACATTCTCATATATGAAATTTGTGCTGTGAGCGTTTCCGTCATCATGGTTTCCGGGAGTAACTATCTGAGGAAGGCTTCTCATTGCTGCAGGAGATTTGTATACCTTGTATTCAACATCTCTTAAATATTCATTTATCTGGTCTCCTGCATTCATGAAGAACTCTATATCATCACCGAACCATTCCATCATGTTACCCATGGAATTACCCCATGCACGGGTATCCATGTCGGGATTTGTGCCTATTTGGGGGTCAGCTCCGAAGAGGAAGGAGAAATTTTTATCCTCTTTTCTTGTTTTAAGGGTATATACCTCTGAACGAACGTTGTCGCCGCTGCATACACGGTATATATATTCGGTATCCTCCTTTAAACCCTTGACTGCAGCAAAGCATCTGTTTTCCGCCAACTTTGATGCAGTAACGGTAACAGCATCTGCAGGAAATTCGTCCGTTACGGTACTGTTCTTTTCGGCATACTGAATATATTCGTGTGACCCGAAGCTTGATTCCCAGATAAAGTAATAGGAATTTTTGCTCTGCATGGGAGTGATTATTACATCATCTCCGTATTTCTTACCTACAGTGGGAAAGGAATCTGAATATATTGGTCCGTTTTTATCGTGATCTGCCGTAACCGTTGCAGGTAACATGCTGAGTAAAAGTGATGTTATCAAAAGTAGGATTATAAACCTGTAATTTTTCATTTCGCTCTCCTTTAAAAGTTATCTTTATATCTCAAAAGTATTGTACATGATTCAGCTCTTGAGGCGTTAGCCTTGGGTGCTAAATGGGTTCCGTTTCTGCCGTTGATAAGGCCGATTGAGACTGCCCAGTTCATACCGTCTTTGGCCCAAGAGGAGACAGTAGTTTCATCGGCAAAGCCGTCAAGACAGTAATCGGAGGAGGGTTCACTCTGCATGCTCCAAAGCATTTTTGCGAACTGTTCACGGGTGATGGGATTGTTGGGATTTGTTCCGTCTGAAACATTATTTTCCATAGCCCAGCGGCGTGCTCCCTCATACCACTTCTCTCCGGGCTTAGAGGTGATGTCCGCCCCTGCGATTCGTGCAAGCACCGTCCATACCGAGGCGCGGGTCATGGTAGCATTGGGAGAGAAGGAGGTATCCGTTGTTCCCACAAAGAGTCCTTGATTATATGAACGCGAAACACTGTCATAGTACCACGCATCTTCGGGAACGTCGGTAAATGGCAGAGTTTGTGCCTGAGGTATATTTCCGAAATAGAGAGAATTCAGATGGAAGAATATATCGTCAGAATAAGAGGATACCTGGAAGAGCTGTACCGCTATAACATTATCTGTCTCTTTAAGGTTTAGGGTACTGATATATTCTTTGCTTATGAGCTTGAAGGAACCGGGGGTAGCATCACTCGGAGATTCCTGCCAGCTGTAGTCAGCCTTGTTTGAAATAAGGTTTGCATGGAAACCGTCTATGAGAACACCGTTGATATATATCAGTACGGAATCATCGTAATAGAAGTCAGCTCCCATAAGTGCAACTGAATCGGGATTTTCAACATCAAAAGTCCTTCTGAAATAATACGAGGGGATGTTTGCACCTGCATCCTCGCTGTCCTCAGGGAAATACTGAGAAATCAGAGTATTGGGTGTAAAGTCTTCATGCTCCGAAAGCTCACCGTTGCGGGCGCCGAAGGGTCCTACACCGTGGTTCCATGCATTGTCATCATATTCGGAGGTGGTCCAGAAAACGTCTTCGTCATTTTCGAAGAGTATACTTCCGTCATCAAGATATTTCCATTCACTCTCTTCGTTTACAGGCTCCTGATAATTGTAAGGAACCATGATTCTCTGAACTTTTGTGGTGTTGCCGGAAGAATCGGTGACAGTATAGGTGATTACAGATTCAGCGAAGAGATCCAGATTGCCGGAGACCTCGATCTTATCCGTCACATCACCGTCGACGTTGTCATAAGCGGTGATACCCTTGAGAAGATCATAGTTTTCGTTTGCAACGTAATATGTCTTTTCGGGCACTGTGATGGTAGGAGCGTGTTTATCCTCGCTTGTGGTTCTGCGGATAGCAAAGGTGTCTACCACATCGTCGAACTCATTCTTCGCAGATGTACGGTAGGTAGTGAAATGAAGTGAATCGGCTGTAACATCTATCTTTGTAATGTTGGGTGTATCCTCCTGATTAGCATAAGCTACATAGGGGATATGACCGTTATAGAGGTTATAATACTTACTGCCTGTAGAGGAGTTGGCGGTAAGGTAGAATACCTCGCCCTCCTTGGGGTCAACGATAGAACCGTATTTATCACCGTTCATCTCGGTATACCTGTCTTGGTCGGTCACGGGGGTCGTGCCGTTCATCATATATGATCTGGTGTATACATGGTCATGACCCATAAGTACCGCATCAATTCCAAGCTTGGACATTGAGGGCGCAAGACCGTTACGACGGGAGGCCTCATCCCATCTGCCGTCAGCAGCGGAGAAGAGAGACTGATGGAAGGTAACTATCTTCCAGTTAGGTTCACCGTACAGCTCGGTGTATTCGGTGATAGCCTTCTGCATAAATGCGGTGTGTAAGCTGTAGCTTAAATTGTTCATGTTCAAAGCCATGATGAGAACACCGTCATAGGCGATCCAGTAGTCACCGCCGTATATACCTGCTTCGGTTGTGGTTGCCTGATCTACGTTTTCATAAACAAAATGCTTACTGTATATTGCACCGTAGCCGTTGTCATGATTTCCAGGGACACTTATCATAGGAAGGCTGCGGAACCAATCGGGTGTAGCATAGCCGTCAAACTGTACCTCAAGGGAGGTGTTGTTGGTCTGGTCGCCTGCACTCATGAGGAACTCAACATCTGCACCGAACCATTCTCTTGCCTTATCAAGAGTAAGATCCCATGCTATGGTGTCGACATGATCGCCGGTTGCACCGATCTGGGGGTCACCTGCCAGAAGGAAGGAGAACTCGGAGTCGTGCTTTCCTGTCTCTACATAGTAGATCTCGGAATAGTTGCTGTATGCGTTAGCCAATCTGTAGCAATACTTGGTGTCGGGCTTAAGATCGCTTGCGGTGGCAGAGGATACCTCGGAGGTTATATCCACAGCGGGAAAGCTTAGATACTCTGAGGGGAACTTGCCGTTCACCATCTTTGACGCCTCGGCGATTTCAACTCTTTCATCTCCGTCACCGTTGGTGGTCCATGTGAAGAGAAGGGTATTTTCCTTCTGTCCCATTGTTACCATAACATCCCAGCCGTAGCTGTCTTGGACGGTCGCTTTTTTTGTTACGGTGCTTTCGCTTACCTTTGCCGCACCTACGCCAAAGGGCAGAGCTGAGAGTATGAGCGAAAGGGTTAAGAGCCATACTATAAATCTGTTATTTTTCATCTTGTCCTCCTTTGATGAAGCGAGATCATTTATAATGATACAATTATAACATAAATATATAGAATTATCAATATTTTATTTGACAATATCGACAAAATATGATATTATTTCTTTAAATGTATGGAGGATATACCTATGAAAATTTTAAAAAGAGCAATTTTGTTGGTATTATGCTTTTTGATGATACTGCCGTTGTCTTCTTTTGCGAAAACGGAAGCCTGTAACGATAAAACAAGCAAAGCCTATACCACTTCCGAAAGGATCGACGAAGCAATGGATGAATCTACGATCGCAACCACATCAAACAAGCCGCTGTTGGTGGCCTATTACAATGCCTCTCAGGTGGTTTCATACGAATTCTCGGGCATTGATGTGCTGAATTATCATCCAGCTACCATTGTGGCAAATGCCATGAGCAACCCTTCAAGCGGAAGTATCATTACACATAATTATTCTTCCAGGATGGCAAGTGTAAGAAGCACCGCCAAGGCACAGAATCCGAACATCAAGATACTTTTCACTGTTGCCAACGGTAATATCAACGATTTTGAGAGCTGGTTCTATAATAAGAATAATGCGGAAAAGCTTGCAAACGAAATGATAACTATCATTACAAAGTATGGCTTTGACGGTCTTGATATCGACTATGAGTTTCCCTCCGATTCAAACAACATGAAAACGAATTTTGTATATTTCATGCAGCGGATGAGAGAGAAGTTTGATGCTCTTTCTGTATCGAACGGCAAGGAATATATCCTCTCTATGGCGGTCCCCGGAACTCATTGGGCATTCAGTCTTTTTAAAATGAACGAGCTTGCTGAATACGTTGATTATTTTAACATAATGAACTATGACCTCTATGTTAACCAGCCCTACACCCATCACCACACTCCGCCCTATGATAACAGTCAGCTCGGTTATATTAATGGTAGTGTATACGGCGATATTCAGCTTTACCTTGAGAACGGCATTCCTGCAGATAAGATAGTTCCCGGCTGTGGACTTTATTCCCGTCGCTGGTCAGGTGTACCCAATGTAAACAACGGACTTTTCCAGAAGGGTACTATCGATGAATCTAACCTCCATCTTACAGATATTCTTGCAAGATACGTAAACCGTAACGGTTTCACTCGTTATTGGGATCCCATATCTCAGGCACCCTACGTTTATAACCCCTCAAGTGGTGTGTTTCTTTCCTACGATGATCAACAGTCGGTTGAAATCAAATGTAAGATAGTAGGCGAAGAGAAGGTACGCGGAATCATGGTATTTGACTACTGTACTGCTGACGGTATCGGTCTCTATGACAGTATGCGTACTTGGCTTGACAAATATTATATTTCTCCCTGTCAAAACGGTCACAGTTATGGTGATTGGGAGGTACATACCGCTGCTACCTTTAAGGCTGACGGTGAGGAAAGAAGATACTGCTCTGTATGCGGCGGTTACGAAAGCAGAGCTATCCCCATGTTAGAGACGGTAACTCCGCCCACCATGACAAAGGACGGCTCTGAGGTAAGCTTCACCGAGGCTTCCAATATTGTTAAGGTCGTATACGGTAAGGGAACATATATGACCGTCGATGCCCTTATAGCGTCAGGTGCAACCGTCATTGAGGGCGATGCTCTCAGCTCCTATATTAACGATAACATTTTTACTCTGCGTCTTGAGGAGACGGGTACATATACCGTTATCGTGACAATGAGCGACACCAGAGCCTTCACCAACAGAGTAGTGATCGAGGATCTTACCCCCTCTGTTAGCGTTGAGGGAGCTTCGATAACTGTTACCAACATTCCCGAGGATGTGAAGGATATCTTTATTGCAAAGGGTAATTACGATAATTATACCGATGTTAATGCAAACAAGACTGTTCGTCTGACTTCTGCCAAGCTGAACGGTGCAAAGAGCTATACATATACTCTACCCTCGGGCGGAGAGCATACGGTTCTGATCCGTACAAATGACGAAAATATGCTGTTTCTCTATACTACGGTCGATGTGACCGAGCCCGAATTTACTCACAACGGATTACAGCTTACCGTTTCTAACCTTGAGGGTATCAAGGTTATCAGAACCGCCTACGGTGAACACAAGTCAGGTGCACAGATAAAGAGAGCACAGGGTGCAAGAGCTTTCTCTGCAAAGGATGTACTCAAGGGCGTTGATGAGTATACCATCCAGTATCGAGATAACGGAACCGTGACTGTTGCGGTATGCTACGAAAACGGATATACCAAGATATATGTTGCACAGATACAGCAAAAGGTACCAACATTTGTGCAGGACGGCAATACGGTTACCTTCGGTGATCTCGATGACCTTAAGGTTATCAGATATGCTATGGGTGAATATAGTACCTCCTCCGAAATCAAGGCTGCTCCCGGCAGTGTTTCTGTAAGCGGAAAAAATATCACCACCGACAGTTACAGTGTAACCCTGAACGCAGGTACATACACCTTCTGTGTACAGTATAATGATGAATCCTACAATTATTATACCGTTACAGCAGGATAAGTGAATCAAGCAGGAGACGTTATAGTTTCCTGCTTTGTTTATAAAAAATTAAATACATATTGTTGTAAAATTATATACTTATATGTTATATTAAATATGTATGTTTTCAATTCAGGAGTGAAATAATGAAAAAGATCACCAAATTTTTAACCATTCTGTTTTGTGTAATACTCTTACTGCCTGCCTTTGTATTTGCAGGTCCCGAGGGTGTTGCACAGAATCCTGACATTACGATGCCTAAATCATCACCGGCAATCGACGGCACAATAGAAGACAATGGGACTTGGTCAGCTAAAGCCCTTCATACCGAGGACACTGTTGGATATTACTGGGCTTCGAGACCTATGACGCATAGCGCAAGCATGTACTTCGCATATGACGATATGTATTTATACTTTGCGGCAGACGTTACGGATAACGATGCACAGAGCGGCCTTATTTATTCCAAATCTGCATCTTATGACCTCGAATACGGCTGGACGGGTGACGTAATGACACTTATGCTCGACCCTCTTTGCCTTCACGAGAAGTCCGCTTATCAGGATACCCCCAGATATAATATAGGTATCTTTTCAAACGGCGGTATAGGTGTTTTCCGTACCAAGGTGAACCCCGGCAAGGTAAATGATGCAAAGGCAAGCGGTGCTGTTACCGAAAATGGCTGGCGATTTGAGATAGCCTTGCCCTGGAGCGTTATCCTGAAGGATATGAAATCTATATCCGGTAACAGCCTTAGTCCTGCTCTTAGCTCTCTCTATGCTAAAAATGCGGTATCCCATGCTTCTGTTATCTATATGGACAGATACCAGAAGACTGACGGAACCGTAGATACTTGGGGAAGATTTATCACAGTATGTGAGCAGACCTATGATGGAATGAAGGGTATCGCTACCAACGGTACCGATGCCAAAGGCTTTGGCTTGGTGCTTGTTAACGGCAATTCTCCCGAGCATTTCTTCGGAGAATGGAACGTTATTAAGGAGGCGACCTGTACTGAAGAGGGTCTTCGTAAGCATACCTGTACAGAATGTGGTATAACTGTAGAAGAAACTATACCTACCATCGACCATGAATACGGAAAGTGGACTGTTGTGATTGCGGCAACTAACGGAAAATCCGGTTCCAAGATGAGAAGCTGTAAGGGATGCGGTGTTGCACAGTATAAGACTATTCCCGCTAACGGTGAGTCTATCGTGGTTGCATATTATAACGCTTCAGTTCCTGCAATCTCCTACGAATTTACCAATATTGACGTAATCAACTTCCATCCCGCACATATCAAGGGCTCTGCAAGCTCCAATCCTGCAAGCGGTGAGATAGTTTCTCATAACTTTACCTCTACACTTGCAAGTACACGAAAGATCGCAGAGGAGCAGAATCCCGACATCAAATTCCTTTTCACCGTTGCAAACAATAATCTTACCACCTTTGAAAGCTGGTTCGGCTCAAAGACTTATGCCTCCAGACTTGCCGGTGAAATGACGAAGATCATTAAGGAAAACGGTTTTGACGGCTTTGATGTAGACTATGAGTTCCCCACAGGCTCATCAACTTATAAGACTAATTTCGTATATTTCATGAAGTGTATGAGAGAGAATCTTGATGCTCTTTCAGCAGAGAACGGTAAGGAGTATTTCCTTTCGATGGCTGTTCCGGGTGGCTCATGGGCGTTCAGTCTCTTTGATATGAGCTCACTTGCCGAGCACGTCGACTATTTCAATATCATGAACTACGACCTCTACATCAACAATTCATGTACTCACCACCATACTCCCCCCTACAACAATACTCTTAGCGGTGCTGTAGGCGGAAGTGTTGATGCGGACATACAGCTCTATTTAAGCCGCGGTATTCCCGCAGAGAAGATAGTTCCCGGTTGCGGTATGTATGCCCTTCGCTGGAAGGACGTTCCCGCGACAAATAACGGTCTCTATCAGACAGGTACGAGAGACAACACCAATATCCATTATACCGAATTAAAGAATAGTTACGTTAATAAGAACGGCTACGTGCGTTACTGGGACCCTGTGGCTCAGGCTCCCTATCTCTATAACGCCTCCGAGAAGATGTTCATCTCCTACGATGACGAGCAGTCTGTTGAGATAAAATGTAAGCTTGTTTCCGAGGCGGGTGTACGCGGTATCATGGTGTTTGATTACATCACCACCGACGGTATAGGTCTCTTTGACAACATGAGAGAATGGCTCTATGAATACAGCGATCACCCTTGTAAGGATACGGGTCATAGCTACGGTGACTGGTTTGTGTACCGTGAGCCCACCTACCGGGAGGAGGGTGAAAGAAGAAGCCAGTGTATCAGATGCGATGCTCATTACAGCGAGGTGATACCCAAGCTTACGGGTACACTTACCGCGCCTGTGGTAACAGCATCGGGTAATACATTCAAGGTTACCGAAGCATCCAATATCGAAAGCATTGCTTATATCGAAGGAAAATACACTTCCCTTGACGCTATGCTTTCTGCAGGTGCAGTAGTTATCTCCACCGAAGAGGTCAAGGCTAATATCAAGGATAACGTATTTACCCACGCTATAGATGACAATGCAAGCTATACCGTATGTGTTGTTATGATAGATACAAACGAATATTTCAGTAACGTTGTCATTGAGGGTAATAAGACTAAGGTTTCTGTATCGGGTGTTACCGTAACGCTTACAAACTTAAGCGATATAAGGGATGTCTTTATTGCCAAAGGTGAATATTCAAATTATACGGACGTTAACAGAAATAAAACTGTTCGCATAACCGCAGAGCGTATAGGAGGCTCTACAGAGTATTCTTATTCTCTTAACGCAGGCGGTGCGCACACCGTTCTTGTACGTCATAATGACGGAAGTATGGAGTTCCTTTATATTACGATCAACGTTACAGAACCCACCTTCAGCGTCAACGGATTACAATTGACCATAGGCAATCTCGAGGGCATCAAGGTCATCCGTACCGCATATGGTGAGCATAAGAGCGCGGCATCTATCAAGAAGACCGAGGGAGCAAGGGGATTCACCTCAAAATATATTCCCGACAAGAGCTCCTATATGATCCAGTACAGAGACAACGGTGTCGTTACAGTAGCAGTATGCTATGAAAATGGTTACAGCGTATTCTATACATACGAGGTTAAGCAGAAGGTTCCCTCATTTACACAGGATGGTAATCTCTTCACTATAAGCGATCTCGATGATCTTAAGGTCGTAAGATATGCCAAGGGTGAGTACACTACCTCATCTCAAATAAAGAATGCTCCGGGCTCGGTTGCCATGACCGAAAATCATGTAACTAACGGAATGATGAAGATAAGAATACAGGGTACGGGAGTATATACCTTCTGTGTCCAGTATAAGGATGAAAGCTACAACTACTACGTAGTTACCATTAATTAAGGAGAAAGGTCAGATGAAATACTTTACCAAGACAGTTGCACTTATGCTTTGTGTCGTTATGTTTATACCGATGCTCAGCTTTGCGGGAGCAAACGGTGTTACACAGAATCCTGATATCACAATGCTCGATAACGCTCCCGTAATTGACGGTGAGATCGAGGATAACGGTATGTGGTCGGAGCCTGCCGTACACAGTAATGAGACTGCGGGTTATTTTTGGGCGCATAACGAAATGACAAGCGAAGCAAAGATTTATTTTGCATATACCTCAACCAATTTCTATTTTGCTGCTGATATTACAGATAACGATAAAAGCAGCGGTATGGTATGCTCTACAGGCTATGACAACGATGATTACGGCTTTAACGGAGATGTTATGACACTTATGCTTGACCCCTTGGGTGTATTTGAGCGTTCAAGCTATCAGACCACACCCTGGTACCATGTAGGTATATATGAGGACGGTACCGTGGGAGTATACAGAACAAAGGTAAATGATGATGATATCACCGCCTCTGTTACGGCTAAGGGTGCTTTGACAGATAAGGGCTGGAGATTCGAGGTCGCTATTCCCTGGACTGTTATCGCAGATGACGTAAGTGCTATTACAAACGACGGACTTACGTTTAACTATGAAGACCTTTACAAAGAGGGCTCTGTAACAAGAGCTTCCCTTATGTATCTCGACAGAACCAAGGTAAACGATACTTGGGGAAGATTTATCACAGTGTGCGAGCAGACCTACGACGGTCATGCAGGTACTGCAACAAACGGTACAAGTGCAAAGTCATTTGGTATCGTGCTTAAGAACGGCGGTGTTCCCGAGCATTACTGGGGTAAGTGGGAGATAACCAAGGAAGCAAGCTGTAAGGAAGAAGGTTCAAGAAAGAGAAGCTGTACCGATTGCGGTGAGATTCAGACCGAGGCTATTGCAAAGCTTGAGCATACCTTCGGTGAGTGGACTGTAGTTAAGGAAGCAACCTCGTCCTCAAACGGACTTAAGAAGAGAAGCTGTAAGAATTGCAGCGAGGCAGAGACCGAGACCTTCTCTTTGGAAAATGATCAGCTTATAGTTGCATATTTTAACGTTACCGCAGGTATTGCGGCATACGAATTTGAAAATATTGACGTTATCAATTATCATCCTGCTACTATTAATGCGAGTGCTACTTCAAACCCCGCACTCGGCTCTATAGTTACACACAACAATTCGCCGAGAATGCAGAACTTCAAGAATATCGCGCTTCAGCAGAATCCCGATATCAAATTCCTCTTCACCGTTGCAAACAATAACCTTCAGGTGTTCGAGAGCTGGTTCTATAATCAGACCTATGCCGCTAAGCTTGCTCAGGAGATGACTATAATCATTGACAACTACGGTTATGACGGTCTCGATATCGATTATGAGTTTCCCACAGGTGCAGAGTATTTAAAGGATAATTTTGTATACTTCATGAAGTGTATGAGAGAGAACCTTGACAACCTCAGTGCTCATAACGGTAAGGAATACTATCTCTCCATGGCTGTACCCGGAACACAGTGGACATTCAGCCTCTTCAAGATGAATGAACTGGCTCAGTACGTTGACTATTTCAACATGATGAACTATGACCTTTATATTCAGCACGGAACTACTCATCACCACACACCCACCTATGACAACGACGCCTCTACAGGCTTTGTCGGCGGAAGTGTTTACAGCGACATTCAGCTTTATCTTGAGCGCGGAATCCCGGCAGATAAGATAGTTGCAGGCTGCGGACTTTATGCACTTCATTATACGGGTGTTCCCAACATTAATAACGGTCTCTATCAGAAGGGTGTTCGCAGTAACTCCAACCTTCACTATACCGTGCTTAAGTATGGCTACGTAAACAGAAACGGCTTCGTACGTTATTGGGACGAGAAGGCTCAGGCTCCTTACCTTTACAACGCTTCCACAGGTGAATTCATTACCTATGATGACGAGCAGTCTGTTGAGGCTAAGTGTAAGGTGGTTGCAGAGCAGGGTGTACGCGGTATTATGGTATTTGATTATTGTACCACCGACGGTATCGGTCTCTTTGATAACATGAGGGTATGGCTTGATAAATATGCACCCGCAGAGGATACCCTTGACGGCTTTGTAGACGTGGATAAGGACTCATGGTATGCAGAGGGAGTTCGCTACTGTGTAGATAACGGTTATATGACAGGAACATCCTCGACTACCTTCGCTCCCAACGGAAATCTTACCCGTGAGCAGTTTGTTACGATTCTTGCGAGAGTAGCAGGTGCAGATCTCACATCCTATTATAACAAGGAAAGCGTATTTACCGATGTTAAGGTTAAGACCGCCAACGAATGGTATTATCCTGCTATAGCATGGGCAAATGAAAACGGCTTTGTCAACGGTATAGGTAACGGGAAATTCGGTGTCGGTCAGGATATCAGCCGTGAGCAGATAGCCACAATGTTCTTCAGATATGCAGAGAAGAATGGTAAGGCTACCGACGGCAAGGCAGACCTTGGTCAGTATACCGATAACGCTAAGATAAGCAGTTGGGCAAAGGATGCCTGTGCATGGGCTGTAGATGCAGGACTTTTAGGTTCTACCGATTCAAATAAGCTTGTGCTATCGCCTCTTATGACGGTAACAAGAGCTCAGGCGGCAAAGATATTTAAGTCTTACGATGAAATTTGATTTAATATAAAGATTCCCCTTTCCAACAAAGGAAAGGGGAATTTCTTGATATATAGGAAATTACTTCATTTCGTGTGAGTTGTTCGCACTTCAGAAATGGGCGAAATTCGGTGCGCCCGGCGGCGCTTTTTTGTTTATTTTGTCGTACTCATTGTTGTTCCTATAAAGAAGGGGATGTCCGTCTCGGTATCGATAAGCATATATACAAAGGGACGGTCAAGGATAACCTCCTTTGTTTCTGCAGGCTCAACGCAGCATTCGTCCACCATTTCAACGGCAGTTACCGCCGCAGCCTTCGTACCCGTCTCGTCAACAGAAATAAAGGTCTTGTGAAGCACTCTGCTTATATGCACAGGTCCTTCGGTGGAGGTTCCGAGATCTGTAAAGTCTGCCATACCCGAGAAGGCTGTGGGCATTCCCATCTTCTTTAATACGTCTGACATTTCGATGTCGTATTCGCTTTCAAATTTAGGTATAGCCGTATTTACTACAGTATTCTTAGAATATGTGAGCATGTCATGGAGCTTTTTTCCTGTAAGGGATGCAACGTAGTCGCTTATTGACGTACCCTCATCGGGAAGCAGGGCAACAAAGGCATATTTGCCGTCCTTGTAATATTTTGCGAAGCCCTTGGCATCCTCATCCTCAAGGTAGACGCCCTCATCAGAATACATAAATTCAACATTCTGCTCTTCGCCGTTTTCGGTGGTGAATATGCCGTCTCGAATCTGACTTTCCTTATATTCCACCTCCCACTTGGCATCAAAGGCAAGAGCATTGATAAGA
Source organism: Oscillospiraceae bacterium (assembly GCA_015063855.1). GTDB lineage: Bacteria > Bacillota > Clostridia > Oscillospirales > CAG-272 > RGIG7300. Next base: position 3,888 of record SVTI01000040.1, on the reverse strand, counting down.
TACATTACCGCTTCCTCGGGAATCTTATCAAGAATGCCTTCTATCATACCGTCGGTTTTGTTATTGACCCAGTTATTGATATCTTCCTTGGTCTCGTCATTAAAGGGTGCCTGATAGATATCCGCATCATAATAATCTGCATTCTTCTGCAGAAAATCACCGTTTACCGTGAATCGGGAGTCATCGGTGAACCATATCGAGTTTGCAAGGCTCAGCTTATATTCCTCGGTCGAGGGAAGTATGCTCATATAGGTATAGATGTATTCGTTTAATTCCTCTGCGCTCATGCCGAGAACCTCCTCCATCTCTGCACGGGTCTCGCCCCTTGCACCGTTTAGTGTCATGGAGAGGGCGCAAAGAACGGAGAGGGGAGAGACAAGGGTGTTTTCTCCGTTTTCCTCGCATTCCTTGAAAAGTCTTACCGCAAAGTCGGTGAACACCTCGGATTTTTCCTTAAGATCCGCTCTGGGAGTCACGTCATTTGCAGTAACGGCAGACATAAGGTCTGTGCTTTTAAGCTCAAGCACCGGCTTTTCTTTGTTTGCCGGATTTACAGGATCTTTTGTTTCGGGAAGGTCGGTGATATCAGGCTTTTCGGTAATTTGCTTCTCTGTGCAGGCTGTGAAATTCAACATTATCGCAAGGCAGAGAATAAGGGCTGTGATCATTGATAAATATCTTTTCATTTTGATTCCTCCTTGTATATCATACTCGAATAGAGAATGATGTTGTCATCAGTTTCCTTGAGATCGTAGAATAAAACGGTTGCTTTTGTTCCAATGGGAAAGTCCTTCTCTGAAGGTTGTTTTTCTATAATTTTATAACCGTTTTCGGTTTTAATTCCAATATTACACCGATCATCAAAAATGACTTTTATTTTTGTTCCGACGGGAAATATTTCTGTATCTGTAATTTCGCTTATAACAGCATTAAAGCCGTCTTCCGTCCACTCAAAAACGCTTACACCGAAGGAGGGAAGCTCCTCGGATTCGCTTTCACTTTCGATATTGTCCGACATATCCGATTCTCCGTCTGCCGATTCGATTATTACACTTTCATTTTTCGTAACCTTATCTGGCGGCGGAGCTTCGTCTGGTATGCCCTCATTCTCAGAAGGAAGGGAAGGTGCAAGCTCTTCTTTATACCCCGATTTGTTTTCTGTTTCTGTGGGTTCTTCGGAGATGTTGGTGCTGTCAAAATATCCCGAATTATAGGCAGCAAATGCGGCAACCGTTATTATACAGAAGCAGGCGGCAAGAGGGAGAATTTTAAGCCAGGGCTTTGCTTTTGAACTATTATTTCTTCTTATATCTGCGCTTTCTATGAGATCATCATCAAGATAATTCAGCGCATCATGGAGCTTTTCGGGTCTCATAGCTCAAATCCCTCCTTTATGAGATATTCCTTAAGAGAGCACCTTGTACGGAAGAGAAGAGATTTCGCTCTGCTCTCTGTCATATTGCAGTATTTGGCGGCATCCTTGAGTGAGTCGAGATAGTAGTACCTTATTATAAACAGATCTCGTGCATCATTGGATAGAGTTCTGAGAAAATCGCTAATTGCTTTTCCGAGAAGTCTGTCCTCTATCTCTTTCTCGGGCTGAGACGAAGGGTCTCGGGCTTCCGAGAGCTCCTCCAGGGAGAGAGAATATTCCGAGGCTTTTCGCTTTTGAGTGTTTCTCTTTCGGAAGAGATCTATAGAGATACGGCGTGTTAGCTTGCCGAGATACGTTGAGAGTACAGAGGGCTTGTTCGGGGGTATAGAATTCCATGCGGCAAGGTAGGTGTCATTTACGCTTTCCCTTGAATCCTCAGTATCCGACAGTATGTTGAAGGCTATCTTTGTAAGATAACGGTCATATTTTCTTTCGGTTTCGGCAATTGCACGCTCATCCCGTTCAAAATAGAGCTCAACTATCATATTGTCCTCCATTATGATGCCTCCTTTCTTTGTCCTCTGTAATATATCTCGTAAAAAAATCACGTTGGTTTCGTATTCTGATTAAATTATACCACATTTTTTCAAAAAAAGGAACTGCTTTAAATTTAAAGCAGTTCCTCAGCTTGTCGATAGGTTTATCAACAAGCTGAAAGGAGCTGAATTTCAGCTCCTTACATATTGTCAAAAGGTTGATCAAACGTGTAAATAACAGCTTGCTCATATTTACAAATACAATAGATTATGTGCTCTTTTTTCGGTGTAGTGAGAGGTATATTTATTTACACGATATAAGCTTCATAACGTTATAAGCCGTTTTATAGAGGGAGGGCTCGTTTACAAGCTTTGCCTCCTTAAATGCCATTGCTCTTCTCTGAATGGAGAAGACCGCAGTCACACCCATTTCGTAGCAGATCTCGCTTTCGTCAGCTGCACCGCAGAGAACGATTAGGGGAATGTTAAGCGGCTTGGTTCTTGCAGCGATGCCGGAGATAGCCTTGCCGTCAATGCTTTGGGAATCGAAACGACCTTCACCTGTAAAAACGATATCCGTATCTGCTAATTCGGCATCAAAATTTTTGGTGTCAAGCACTACGTCGATACCGCGTCTAAGCTCGGAGGAGAGAAATGCCACCATTCCTGCACCGCACCCGCCTGCCGCACCTGCACCGGGGATATTTGCTACATCCTTACCGATGAATTTCTTGACCATCTCGCTTGCATGGAGCATAGCAGCATCGAGACGGGGAAGCATATCTGCCTTTGCTCCCTTTTGAGGCGCGAAAACATAGGATGCACCCTTTTCACCGCAGAGGGGATTGTCGATATCGCACATGGTGATGATCTCGGATTCCATGATTCGGGGATCAAGAGCGGAGATATCAATGCTTTCTATATCAGCAAGAGAGAGTCCCGCAGGAATGAAGTAGTTACCGAGCTTATTCTTAAACTTTACACCCAGCGCACAAGCCATTCCGCAGCCCATATCATTGGTAGAGCTTCCGCCCAAAGCAACAATAAATTTACGGAACCCGGCATCGAGCGCTGCTCGTATAAGTTGACCTACGCCGTATGTAGTGGCAGTTTCGGGAGCGAGCCTTTTTGCCATGGGCAGACCTGCGCAGGCAGCAAGCTCGATGATTGCTGTATCGCCGAGGACACCGTAGAAGCTCTGTACCTGCTCATATTGTGAGCCGGTAACATGAACAGCTCTTTTTTGTGCGCCGAACGCATCTATAGTACCTTCACCGCCGTCAGCTATCGGCATAAGAAGGGTTTTAGCATCGGGAATACAGGCTTTCACTGCTTTATCTATCGTTTCTGCCACTTGACGGGCAGAGAGCGTACCTTTATATGAGTCGGGAGCAATGATTATTTTCATCGGTTAGTAATCCTTTTCTTGAAAAATGTATAAAAACTGTAGGGATTGCATATAGTATAATAACATTGTAGCACAAAAGGGAATAATAATCAATAAAAAATAAAAAAAACCTTGACAAAATGAAAAGCTTGTGATATAATAACTAAGCTGAAAACGAGATAACTTGTTTCGGTACAAACGCCGGAGTGGCGGAATAGGCAGACGCCCGGGACTTAAAATCCCGTGGGATTAATTTCCCGTACCGGTTCGACCCCGGTTTCCGGCACCATCAAGCCGGTCAAAAAGGTCGGCTTGATATATATCGCGGAGTAGAGCAGAGGCAGCTCGTCGGGCTCATAACCCGGAGGTCGCAGGTTCGATCCCTGTCTCCGCAACCAGAAACGAAAAGACATCCAAACGGATGTCTTTTTTCGTTTCTGATTTCAGAAATAGTGTTTGTAATGCGACCGACGGGTTCCCGGAGGGGAACGAGCCGAGCGCGTCCGGGGGACGATACAGCGAGGCGAGTGAGTGGCAGCGGTCTGTATTTTCAAGGCACCGCCGTGTGACGCCGAAAATACAGGGAAACG
>SVTI01000039.1 GCA_015063855.1 Oscillospiraceae bacterium | reverse complement strand
CTGAGCATCAGATTATCGAAATCAACCTTATGAGCATCAAAGTCCGGACCGTCAACACAAGCAAATTTAGTTTGTCCCTCTACTGTGACTCTGCAACCCCCACACATACCGGTTCCGTCTATCATTATCGGGTTCATGGAGACTATCGTTTTAATCCCGTGCTCACGGGTTATCTCCGAGACCGATTTCATCATAATGACAGGACCGACAGCGATAACGATATCATATTTTTTGCCGTTCTCAAGAAGTCTTTTAAGACCGTCGGTCACAAATCCCCTTTCACCATAGCTTCCGTTATCGGTATATAGGTAAAGTTCCCCGATAAGCTTCATTTCCTTTTCAAGGATCACGTTATCTTTGTCACGAAAGCCTGCGATCATATCAACCGCACAGTGCTTTTCCGAAAGATACTTTGCTTGGGGATATGCAATGGCACAACCCAGACCCCCACCTATCACACAGGCTTTTTTATAACCGTCAAGCTCGCTTGCTCGCCCTAAGGGTCCGACAAAGTCGCTGATATACTCTCCTTCCGAAAGTCTCGAAAGCTTCCTTGTGGAATTTCCCACAGTCTGAAATATTACTGTAACACTTCCGCGTTCTCTGTCATAATCCGCCACGGTCAGAGGAATACGCTCTCCTTCTTTTCCGTTTTTAATTATAACAAACTGACCCGGCATAGCTTTCTTTGCAACCTTCGGGGCTTCAATATCCATCATTACAGTAGAAGAATTGAGCTCTTTCTTTTGTAATATCTTAAACATAAAAATCAACCTCTTTTGCTTCGATATTACTATTTTATCTGAATTTTCAAAAAATATAGCTTCCTTTAGTTCATTTTTATGTTATTTTAATAAAATATTTTTTTATAAAGAAAAAATCAAAAAAACTATTGACAATCATATCTATATGTGATATAATCTTTACCGTTGCATCTGGGTGTGGCGCAGCTGGTAGCGCGCTACCTTGGGGTGGTAGAGGCCGCTGGTTCAAGTCCAGTCACTCAGACCAAATAAAGCCGTTGGGCATTTGCCCGACGGCTTTATTTATTTTGATCGTTTGATTTTGAACCAATGGCCGATCTCACCCCAAGTGGGGTGGTGAGCAAGTAAAAACAGTCCGGTGAACTGTTTTTACGAAGCGATACCCGACAAAGCAAGGAGAAATGGAGAAAAGCTATGCTTTACGAACATTTCGACTATGCGACTCGGGCGGGAGAGGCCGCTGGTTCAAGTCCAGTCACTCAGACCAAATAAAGCCGAATGGATTTTTTCCATTCGGCTTTATTTATTTTGAATGGTTGGTTGAAGTATTGCCGTTTATAATAGCTCAATATAAAACAAAAGATCCGCAGACCGAAAGTCTGCGGATCGATTTATTCACATTACTTAATTATGCAAGCTCTGCGAAGTACTTGATGGTTCTAACCATCTGGCTGGTGTAGGAATTCTCGTTATCGTACCAAGAAACAACCTGTACCTGGTAGAGACCTTCACCGATTTCAGCAACCATAGTCTGAGTTGCATCGAAGAGAGAACCGTACTTCATACCGATAACATCGGAAGAAACGATCTGATCTTCATTGTAACCGAAGGACTCGGAAGCAGCAGCCTTCATAGCAGCGTTGATGCCTTCCTTAGTTACGTTATCACCCTTAACAACTGCAGTAAGGATAGTGGTAGAACCGGTAGGAACGGGAACACGCTGAGCAGCACCGATGAGCTTGCCGTTGAGTTCGGGAATTACGAGACCGATAGCCTTAGCAGCACCGGTAGAGTTGGGAACGATGTTTGCAGCACCTGCACGAGCACGGCGGAGGTCACCCTTTCTGTGAGGACCGTCAAGGATCATCTGGTCGCCTGTGTAAGCGTGGATGGTAGCCATGATACCGCTCTGGATAGCAGCATAATCGTTAAGAGCCTTAGCCATAGGAGCGAGGCAGTTAGTAGTACAAGAAGCAGCAGAGATGATGGTGTCATCAGCTGTAAGTGTGTTCTCGTTTACAGAGTAAACGATGGTCTTGAGGTCGTTACCTGCGGGAGCAGAGATAACTACCTTCTTAGCACCTGCGTCGATGTGAGCCTGGCTCTTATCCTTAGAGCAGTAGAAACCGGTACACTCAAGAACAACATCAACACCGATCTCACCCCAAGGAAGCTCTGCAGCGTTAGCCTTAGCGTAAATGGTGAGAGTCTTACCGTCAACAGTAAGAGTACCTGCTTCGTCGTCAGCCTCTACAGTGTGGAGACCTTCGCCGATCTTACCGCAGTAACCGCCCTGTGCGGTATCGTACTTAAGAAGATGAGCAAGCATGGAGGGCTTGGTAAGGTCGTTGATAGCAACAACATCGTAACCCTCTGCGCCGAACATCTGTCTGAATGCGAGACGACCGATACGGCCGAATCCGTTAATAGCAACTTTAACTGACATGGATTTATCCTCCGTAAAATAAAAAATTGTTTACTGGCTATTATTGTAATACATTGTGAAGAATTTTACAATAGGAAAAATAAAAACTTTTTAATTTTGTTACATTTATCGCAATGTCCTTGAAATGCGTTAATATTTATGATACAATAACAACAATTCGTTTATGTTATGGAGGATATTTTGAAAAACGAACAGTTTAGATTTGCAGAGTTCCTGAACACTCCCATCATGATAACAACGCTTGACGGAAAGATAGTGCATAAAAATCCCGCTGCCAGACGCTGCATAAAAAGACCCATACTCAGCACAAATATATATAAATACACAACCACGGGCATCAAGCACACAGACAGACCCGTAGTATTCAAGCTTGCAAACTACGATACCTTCTACAGAACGGCGTTGGTATACACACACAAGATAAAGGATACTGTATTCAAGGTTTGGGTATTCAGCATTTTCATGCAGATAAATGATTATGAGGACATCTGCACGCTTAATCTCACGGATTTCGCAAAATGCTTTGAAGCAGTTGGCGACATATCAAATTCTTATTCCGTTCTTCATAAATATAACACTATAGAAATACCTCTTCTCTACGCCGTAAAACAGCTTGACAGAACCGAGGACACCGTCGGATCATTCAGAGTTTATTCCATACTCACCTCTCTCGAAAAAATGACCTTAGAGCTTTTTGAAAAACGGCATTACAAAATCAATTTTGACTTAGGAACGGTAAATCCGTCAAATTTCTATCATCTTGATTTCAGAAGCTTCTCGATAGTGTACACACTCTCTCTTCTGACGATGCTCAAGCTTACCGATTCAAGAGAGATAAGTATTTGCTTCGGACAGCAGAGCGAGCTCTTCAATATGTCAATGTCATTTTATATAAACGATGATATACCCATTAAAGAAGGTAAGATAAGCTTCTGCGATATCGCCGAGGCATATCCGAACGAGCTTCTCAACATCCTTATCCTTGATAAATATACCTCCTTCAGAGAATACACCGCAGAATGCAATGTCAAGGAGCTTGGTTACATCAAGCAGCTCACTATAGATCTTACCCTTTCGCTTTCTCGAAAGGACAGCTATTTAAGTGCTCCGAATCAGATGGCAGAAAAGATATTCTTCGAGAGATTGGAAAAGCTTATATATACTCAAATGAGCTCTATGCTCAAGATGTTAAAATAAGAGGCCGAAAGGCCCCTTATTTTATTTTTAATTAAATTTTTGTGTCAGTATTTTTTCTCCGTCGAATACCATCACTCCGTAGCCCATGCCGTTCTTACCCGTTCTTGCGAGGTGATCCGCATAAGCGCGCTGAAGAGAGGTGTCACGGGGAAGAGTAGCGGGGTCATAGCTTCCGCGCATGCCGAATATTCTCCACATATCTCTCATCTGAGAATCCTCTTCATAATAAACGACGTCAAATTCATTCATAAAAGCAAGGATATTTGAGGTCTCAGGCAGAAAATCCGACTGTGCGGGGTAGAATAGATATGTCTCACAGATAAATACCGAATTACCGAAATACTCATACGCCTGCTTATAGGAATCAAGACGGTCCTCCCCTGACATTCTGCCGTCCTCGGGGATATGTACACCGATAACCTCTTCTTCCTTTTTGACCTGAACTCCGTGCTTATTATAATCGCAGTGCTCCATCACGGTACGCTCAAACTGAAGTCTGCCCATACGGAAAAGCTTGCCCCTCAGTGCATTTGAAAGCCATTTAAACTCCCTCATGCCCCATTCACCGTAATTCTTCATGCAAGTATTAGCCCACACACGAAGGTCGATAAGGCTGTCAAGGTATACCTTATCGCTGAGCCCAAGCTCCGTGAATATCTCATACATCTTATCGGTACAGAAAAGACAGAAGGCAAGACGAAGCATCAAGGGACGCTCTCCTATGCTTTCCGCATATCTGTCAAGAGATTCCTCGGCAAAGCCGCCGTTATAGAAGCGCTGCTTGTATTCGATAAATTTTTCGTTATTCTTAACCCTGTCAAGGCACTCAAGGGCAAGCTTTGCGCAATCCTCGGGCATCTTAACGTATTCCAGAATCTGTTCGTTTGTGTACATCATTTACTCCACTATCAATTAATCTTTTCAATATATTTTATCACATAAGTATAAAAATTACAATAGTGAAAATAATATTTCCGGTGGTGATAATAATGAATAAAAAGGAATACAGCAGGTACGCCGAAAAAAGAGCAAAAAAATCAAGACTCCCTCTTGACTGCTTCAATGCATTCTGGGTCGGTGGCATTATCTGTACTATCGGTCAGATATTAAAAAAATTCTATCTCATGCTCGGAGCAAGCGAGGAAAACGTCAAGATGCTTGTTCCGATATCTCTCATATTCGCCGCTGTTTTGCTCAGCGGTATGGGAATATTCGACAAGATAGCAAAGCTGGCGGGCGCAGGAACCCTGGTCCCGATTACAGGCTTTGCCAATGCTGTGGTCTCCCCTGCCCTTGACACCAAGGCTGAGGGATGGGTGCTTGGAGTCGGTGCCAAAATATTTACAATATCCGGGCCTGTCATATTATACGGTATACTGTCCGGTGCAGTATACGGAATTATTTATTGGATGGTACATTAAAGGCAGACCGCCGTGCGGTCTGCCCTTTGCTACTTTGTTACACCTCGTCACCGTTAGAAAAATTCTGCGCCTGATGCAATTCATAATATAGCCCCTTCAAGGCTAAGAGCTGCTCATGAGTTCCCTTCTCCGCAATCTCTCCGTTATGAATGACCAGGATCATATCCGCCTCACGAATGGTAGAAAGTCTGTGTGCGATAGCAACCACAGTTCTCTTGCCTGCAAGATTTTTTATCGCCTTCTGTATCTGTCTTTCGGTCTGTACATCAACCGATGCAGTCGCTTCATCCAGAACGATGATGGGAGACTGACGAAGTATGGCTCTGGCGATAGCTACCCTTTGCTTCTGACCTCCGGAGAGACGAAGTCCTCTTTCGCCCACCTTTGTTTCATAGCCTTCGGGCATATTCATGATATCTTCATGAATATTCGCTGCTATTGCTGCCTCCTCTATCTCATGCTTTGAGGCATCAGGCTTGGCATACCCGATATTATCGTATATCGTCCCGTTGAACAGGAAAGTGTCCTGAAGAACGGGAGAAATGTTTTTTCTGAGGCTCTCAAGAGTTACCCCTCTGATGTCCTTGCCGTCTATAAGTACACGTCCCTCTACAGGATCATAGAATCTTGATATCAGCTGAGTTGCCGTTGTCTTTCCAACGCCTGTAGGTCCTACAAGCGCCACCATCATACCCGGTTCGCAGGAGAATGATACATTTTTCAGAACGGGGATATTGTTGCTGTAATGAAAGCTGACATTCTCGAAGGCTATGGAACCGCTTACATCTCCTAAATCCTCGGCATCCTCGGCATTTTCTATAGCGGAGGGTGTGTCGAGTATCAAAGCTACACGCTCTGCACCTGCAAGGGATTGCTGAAGATTTTCCAGAAGGTTAGCGAGACCCGATACGGGGGCATAAAATAACGAAAGATAAAGAACAAAGGCAACTATATCCTCTACAGACAGCTGTCCCTTGTAAGCAAGAAAGCCACCAAAAAATACTACAAGAATAGTACCTGCCGAAGAAAGGAACTCAACACTAGGATGAAAAACCGCACTTGCACGAAGTGCTCGAAGCATAGCCCTGACCTGATCGAAATTCTTGGTACGGACACGCTCACTTTCATAACCCTCCTGACCAAAGGATTGTATTTCATGAAGTCCGGAAAGGCTGTCCTGCAATTGAGCGTTCAGCTCTCCCATGCTTTCCTGCGAAACCTTGAAGTAGGGTCTGACGACCTTTGCAAACACTATACCCGAAAGGAGTATCAAGGGTATCGGAGCACAGGTGACCAAGGCTAATTTCCAATTCACCAGCAATAATATCACAAGTACACCGACAAATGTGACTATATTTATTATCATTTCGGGTATCATGTGAGCGTAGAGAAGCTCAAAGTCACGAGTGTCGTTTACCACACGACTCATCAGATCGCCCGTCTGCTTATCGTGAAAAAAGCCGAGATCCAAGCTTTGAAGCTTGTCATAAAGTCTGCTTCTCAGATCACCTACCAAATACCATGCGGCCTTATGGGTAAGATAATTGTTGAGAAATCTGAACAAAATACGGAGCATATAAAGTATCAGCAGCAAAACCGCCAATGTCATTATTCTTTCAAGAGCAGTATCATCCACTCCCTTCTCCACAATGCCCGTCATGGATGACAGGATCTTAGGAGCACTTAAATTTACTACAGTCAGAGCCAATGTTGCCAAAATTGCCAACAGATACAGACCTTTGTAACGGCCTGCCTCCTTGGTAAGCTTCCATAAGGTTTTCAAATTCATTACCCCCATCTGTTATTTAACACAAGTATACATGAAAATACCGATATTGACAAGGTATTATTTATGAATAATTTCATATGCAAAAACAAATCTTTTTTTGAATATTTGATCAGATTTTTCAAATAATAGTACTGTTATCAAGGTTACGGAGGTATTCATGAGAAAAGAAGTCATAAAATTCAAAAATCCGCCGAGCATTATCTCCTCGGCAAGCGTTGTCGGAAGACGTGAGCACGAGGGACCCTTCGGTAATAAATTCGATATATACGACGAAAAGGACAGCTTTGGAATGCCTACATGGGAGCAATCGGAGGGAGAAATGCAGAGACAAGCATTAAACCTTGCTCTATCAAAGGCATCTCTTAAGCCCTGTGATATAGACGCAATATTTGCAGGTGACCTTATAAACCAATGTACCTCCTCGTCCTACGGACTTCTCGATTTTGATATCCCCTATTTCGGGTTGTACGGAGCCTGCTCTACCTGTGCCGAATCTCTTCTGCTCTCCGCCATGGCGGTAAGTTCAGGAAGCTTTGAGCACTGTGCCGCCGTGACCTCCTCACATAACTGCTCTGCGGAAAGGCAATTTCGTTTTCCCCTTGAATACGGAAGTCAGCGTACACCCACATCTCAATGGACAGCTACAGCATCGGGGGCTTTTATCGTAAGCTCGGAGGGTAAGGGTCCACATATAGTAGAAGCAATGGGCGGCATATCCACAGATATGGGAATAAAGGATGCCAATAATATGGGAGCGGCCATGGCTCCCGCCGCTATATCCACGCTAAGCCGTTATTTTACCGCCACCGATACCAAGCCGACAGATTATGACAAGATAATCACGGGAGATCTGGGATTTGAGGGCTACGGTATCGTTATCGATATTATGGGGAAGCAAGGCTATGATATGCGTCCCGTTTACACCGACTGCGGGCTTGTAATATATGACAGACAGGCTCAGGATATGCACGCGGGAGGCTCGGGGTGCGGATGCTCTGCCGCTCTTATGGCATCGCATTTTCTCGACGAAATAAGAAAAGGTATTATAAACGACGTATTATTTATAGGCACGGGTGCCCTCCTTAGTCAGATGTCGGTACAGCAGGGACTCTCAATACCGGGGGTTGCCCATCTTGTAAGGATAAAAGGAGAATTATAATGGAATATATAAACGCCTTCTGGGTTGGGGGCATGCTCTGCGTGATCGCACAGATCCTTATAGACAGAACCAAGCTGACCCCCGCCCGAATACTTGTGGGATACGTAAGCACAGGTGTCCTGCTTACCGCTTTAGGTATATATGAACCGATAATCAAATATGCAGATTGCGGCGCATCTGTTCCTCTTACGGGCTTTGGCTATTCTATCGCCAAAGGTATAGAAAGGGCGGTAAACGAGAAAGGACTTATCGGAGCGCTGACGGGAGGATTTACTGCCTGTGCGGCAGGAATATCCGCGGCACTTATCTTCGGATATATAGCAGCTCTTGTATTCAAGGGCAGACCAAAGTAAAGGCTTGTTGACAAGTCTTTACTTTTTTCATAAAATATATGTAACCGAACGTAAAAAACAGGTACTTATAGAGTGAGGAGGTGCAGTAAGAATGAATGACTCAGAAATAATACAGCTGTATTTTGACAGAAATGAAGATGCTATCACCCAGACAAAGCTCAAATACGATAAATATTGCTATTCGATATCCTACCGCATTCTCTGTGATCACGGTGACTCGGAGGAATGCGTCAACGATACCTACATATCCGCCTGGAACACTATACCTCCCAAAAAGCCCCTAAAGCTTTCACTCTACCTTGCCGCGATAACAAGAAATCTCTCTATAAAAAGGCTCAGGTATAACAAAGCTCAAAAACGTGACAGCTCCAAGGACCGCTTTCTTTCGGAGCTTGAAGAATGCATCCCCGATGCAGAGACACCGGATACAAGAATCGAAGAAAAAATGCTCTCGTCTCTGCTCGACGGATTTATCCGTTCCCTTGAGCATGAGGAAAAATGCTTCTTTATAAAACGATACTGGTATATGTATTCGATATCCGATATCGCAAACGAATACAAGTGTAGCGAAAGCAAGGTAAAGATGAAGCTTAAAAGAACAAGAGACAAGCTGCAAAAATTGCTTGAAAAGGAGGAAATATACCTATGAGACCCGAACAGCTTCAGGATGCGCTCTCCGATATAGGAGAGGACCTTTACGACGAAGAAAATCTGAAACCGAAAAAAACAAAACACACAAGGATAAAATGGACGGCGCTTATCGCCGCTCTGCTCTGCTTATCTATACTATGTACCGTTATATTCCGCCCCGAAACCGATATTATAACCAAGAGAAACTCTGATAAGCAGAATATCATACCTACAGATGACAAAACTCTCCCTACCCTTATAGATCCCGACCCCGATAACGTCTATCTCTATAACGGAGCTCTGGCGATGGCAATATATCCTAAAAGTCCTGCGAATCCTAACGTGGAGGATGAAAACGGCAGACCTATGAATGATACCTCAGAGGAATGGTACACATTTTACAACGAGATGGACTCTGAGTTCAGAGAGCTTGGTATCGACCTGAACGGCTTCTACTCCAAGACCTGCAGAGCTTTATTTAAGGATAGCTATAACTCTAATCTTATCTACTCCCCTGTCAACCTATACATGGCAATGGCTATGCTGGCGGAAATAACGGGTGGAGAAAGTCGTGCACAGCTGCTCGATCTTACCGAATGCACAACCATCGAGGAGCTTCGTCAAAACGCAAAGGCTATATGGAAGGCATGCTACAAAAACGATAAGGTGTCCTCCCTGATACTTGCAAACTCCCTTTGGTTAGATGACTCCTATGATTACAATCAGGAGACCCTTAATAACTTAGCCGAATACTATTACGCATCAAGCTTTGAGGGTGAATCAGGCTCAGAGGAATTTAATGAAGAGCTAAGACACTGGCTCAGCGAACAGACCAACGGTATATTGGACGATAAAATAAAGGACGTTTACATTCTCCCTGAGGCTATCCTCACCTTAGCTTCTACCATATACTTCTACGCCAAGTGGGATACCGAATTCAACGAAGAGCTGACAAAGGAGAAGGTTTTTCACTCTCCTGCAGGTGATATCACCTGTGACTTTATGCATTCAAGCAACGATGACAGCTATTATTGGGCGGATAGCTTCTCCGCGGTAAGGAAGTCCTTAAGTGAAAGCGGTTCAATGTACTTTATTCTTCCCGATGAGGGATACTCCCCCGAAACTATTCTTGCAAGCGAGGAATTTTACGATTTTACATCCAAGGGTGATCTTTGGGAAAACAGAGAATATCTTAATATAAATTTGTCTGTTCCGAAATTTGACATTTCCTCAAAAACCGAGCTTAAGTCTGCTATGATAGAGCTGGGAGTTACAGATATCTTCGAATTAAGCAGCTCAAATTTTGAAAATCTGACCGAAGCAAACGGCTTCACCGCCACCATTGAGCACACGGTAAGAGTAAATATCGACGAGGAGGGCTGTGAGGCTGCGGCATTTACGCTTATAATGGCAGCCGGTTCAGCTATGCCACCCGATGACGAGATCGATTTCGTCCTAGACAGACCCTTTATCTTCGTAATTACAAGCGATGCGGGTATACCTCTTTATACCGGAATAGTGAATAATCCGTAAGCGATACGAAATATAAAAGCGTCGAAACGAAAAAAGTCCTGATGCTCAGGACTTTTTTATATTCGATTTATTTATTTATTTGCTTTTTTATCCTCTAATGAAACAACCTCGGAATCAGCCGAGCCGATACTGCTTGCACAAAGAAAACCGCATATAACCAATATTAAAACCTTTATCATTTCATTATCTCCTTTGCTCTTCTGATGAGACCATTATATCGGAAATAAATCATAAGTTGTAATCTCGGTTTTACTCCGTAAAAACTATTTTTTAAATATCGGCTTGGGATAACTTTTTTTATCAGAAAGGACAAGCTTCATTATCTCCTCGTAGCTGTACCACTCTACTCTGTCGGAAAGATGAGTATTGATACGCTCCGCCACAAGCTCAAGAACCCTCATGCCGGTACAGAGACCGTTTGAGATAAGACTCTGCCAATGGGTGATAAACAGAGGGAAACCGCCTGTTTCAAGCACCCTGACTATCTGTCCATCCTTACCGTCCGAAGTGATATATTTATCCGCTACGGAAGATATAAATTCGTACGAGGTATCGGTAGTATCTATAGTCTGCCATATATGGTCGAAGGTGGTTGCGGGAATCGACACCACACAATACTCACCGTCATCATATTCCACCCAAGGCTTGGCATTCGGCACGTCCCTTTGACCACGAAGATAATACCAGCAATTCTTGTCCCCATAAACGTCATATACCGAACGGGATACAGACTGCACGTATTCGTCCTCTACCTCGATTCCGAATGACCAGGGTGACGTGCATCCCCTTGATTCAAAGCCCGCCTCTCTAAGTATGGAAAATGCCTTTGAAATATAGGGAGTCAGCACACTTCTGTCCTTATCCGCCGCCCAGATACATTCGTTTATTTCGATCCTTTTACCCGTGGTAACGTCAACTGCCATATTATGAGTAAGCATTTCGGGGCCTACCGAGAATGCGGGCATAACTCTTCTCTTTACCGTATCAAGCCATTGCTTCAGATCATCATCCGAAACACCGTCGATACCCCTCACGATATCGCCTCGGTTTCCCGGCATTGGAACAACGCTGAATTTACCCTTGATCCCATATTTTTCGATAATATCGCAGAACTCGAAAAGAGTGGAATTTGGATTATATTCAATCAGAGGTCTGCCGTCCTCAGTGGTATTCTTATCATGATGTGTATAATAAACCGATATACAGGGGGCCGGATCGTCCAGCACCAATGCAACAGGAACCTTTTTCATATTCTTTGCACCTTATTTTACGAGCATACCCGAATCGATAGCGTTTACCATCAGCTGAGCTATCTCCGCTCTTGAAGCGTTCTTCTTGGGAGAAAGCGTAGTCTTTGAGGTACCCGATACTATACCGTTGGTTACAGCCCACATAAAGGGCTCTTCAGCGTAACCGCTGATATCTGCCGCATCGCTGAAGCTGTTGATCGAATCGGGATCGATGGTATAGGGAGTTTTGGCTACTCGGAAGAGTATCGATACGATCTGTTCACGGGTAATATTATCGTTCACACCAAAGTTTCCGTCAGGATAACCCATAACAACGCCCGTCTGCTGTGCCCAGTACACGTAGGGAGTGTACCACTTATTGTTTTCTACATCTCTGAAGGGGACCTGTCCCGATTCTGTAGGCGTATAGTTTTCGATATTAACGTTCTTATACCTGCCGAGAATGGTTACAAACATAGCTCGTGACGTATTGGTAGCAGGTTCAAAGGTAAATCTGTCGGGGGAGGTGCTTCCCATATAACCGAGAGTATAAATATAGCCTACTGCATCTCCATACCATGTGTTGTGGGGAGTATCCTCAAATACAAGAGAGATATTGGTAGCATCAATATCTATAACAAGCTCGCATATCTTGCAATATAGCTCTTTTCTTCCTTCTGCATTTATTCTCGTTGCATAAGCCACCTGAGAATTATTATTATGGCCATATAAAGAAGCTATTACCTCTGTCTCGATCACATTGCCGCATTCGATACAACGTTTTTCCTTAAGGCCGTTTGCACAAGACGGCTCCTTAACTATCACCCATTCAAAAGCAAGACATTCATGAACCTCATAGTCGCAGAAGACCGTACCGATGATCAGCGCACCCTTGGTAGGGCCGTCGGTGAGACGGAACACAGGACGTCTGCCCTCAACCGTATATGTATGGTCCGCTATAGCAAAGCCCTCGTTGTTATCCGAGGTATCAAGGCTGTCAGGGGCAAGATACTTTACAGAATCGGGAGTATCGGTTCCGTTAAAGGTCAGCTTAGCCGCCATATTATCAAAATTATCGTCGGTGACCGCCCAAAGAACATTCTCGTATTCATCATAATCAAGAGCCATGATGCCGTCAAAGCCCGATGCTATGTCACATAAAAGCACAGAGCTGCCGTCAGAGTTGAGAACAAAACCGTAGATATGACCGTTCTTCTCAAGACCTACGAACACAACACCATTGGAATCGGAATCGGGATAATCGGATGAATCGAACACTTTACCTGTATTCTTATCCAAGATCTTACCGTTTACATCCTCAAAGGACACCCACTCAACTGCCTCAATACCCTTATTAGAGCCTACCGAAGGCATTGCAGAGGTAAGATCCCAATCTCTGTCCGCCTGAATAATATTATCGTTGTTAGGAGTCTTTAAAGGATCGACCTTAAGCACCATATTAAGACTATCCGAACCGCTGTTGTCCCTTTCTGCCGCTATATAAACAAAGCCGTTATCATCGGTGGAAACACCCTCTGCGTCGGGAACACAGTTATATGATCGGGTCTTATAACCGATCGATACACCACTCTCGAATCCGTCGGCAAATTTTATACTACCTTCTCTTGTAACCTCCATGACATAGAGGCTACCCTCTCCGTTATCCACAGAATAGAGCTTGCCGTCACGGAAATCAAGTCCGGAGGAGTTGCTTGAGAAGGTGAGATCGGAAGCATAAACATCTGCATCACCCGGCCAAGGCTGTGTTTCGGATGCCGATACCGAAGCTGCCATAAGTATTGCAAAAATAACGACACTTACTAAAAATAATACTTTTTTCATGATATTTTCCTTTCTTTATTTTTGATATTCTATATCGGTATTTATAAAACCGACGGTTTTAAAATCTTTTGGATTGGTACGAATTATATAATCGATATAGGAATCGATCAGCTGTGCAGTCAGAAGATAACCGGAAGGGCTCATATGACCGTACATAAAATACTTTTCCTTGAATCTTTCATCGTGGGCAGGACCGTATTCATAGAGATCTATTACGTATAAATTGTCAAAGAATTCCGCAAGGGCGTACATCGCTTTTCTGTGAATCACAGCCGCCTCCTCAAACTCCTTCTGAGAGTTTCGGGTAAAGGTGACCAAGAAGAATTTGGCATCGGGTGCAATCTTCTTGTATCTTTGAATTATTGTGGCATAATACCCTATAAAGGTAGGCTTATTATTAGCCGGATTATTTATGTCAATGTCGGATAAATCTCCAAGCTCTTGCTTTGCAAAAACAAGGTCATTGGCCCCGAGAGCTACAACGTAAGCCTGTGCCGCCTTTTCTCGATCCCAGAAACCATGTTCCTCTGCATAGTTTTCAAGATACCATTTCGCGGTCATTCCTCCGCGTGAAAAATTATAGGCAGACAAACCATTATTCCTTGCAATATACTGTCCAAAGGAATATTCAAACATATCGTAATATTCTGCCTCGCCTTTACTGTTAACAGTTTCAAACTCTCCCGATGACAGGCTATCTCCAACAAAGGCTATTTTTCTGAACACTGAAGTATTGCTGTATCCCTCCACAAGCACGTCGAGAGGTTTTTCACCAACAGAATATAATTTCTTTTCCCAGTCCATATCTGCTCCTTAAACATTTGATATTTTATTATATCACAGTTTTACCCTTACTTCAATACAAATACGAAAATTAAGGAGAAATGCCGACCGCATTTCCCCTTAAAATTTATTCAGCATTACCCGATGCAGAAGCATTACCTGTGGCAGAAGCATTACCTGTGGCAGAAGCGTTGCCGGAAGCATCGCCCTTCACCGTCTCTGCTACGGCATTTCCGGAAGCAGACTCCTCTTCCTTATCCCCATCGCAGGAAACAAGACAGAAAAGCATTGATGCAATTAAAAGAAGCACTAATATTTTTTTCATACCTTCACCTATTATTCATCGCCCTCAAGACAAAGTTTGAGAAGATCGTCAACGTTAGAAAACGCAACACATTCGTAGGTATCGGATGCACCGTAATAGATCTTGACCTCACCGTCATCCTCGAGTATCATGCCACCGGGGAAAATAACATTCTGTCTGAAGCCCTCGTCGGTCTCATAGGGCATATCCGGTGCAAGAAGAGGCTTCTTATACATACCGATAACCTTTGAGGGATCCTCAAGATCGAGAAGCATAAGACCGCCGAAGTAACGCGCAGTCCACTTAGGTTCCCAACCATTTTTACCTCTGGTGGAATCCTCGTCAACACAATGGAATGTGGTAAGCCAACCCTTTTCGGTTTTAACGGGAGGCGCAGCAGGGCCCATTTTGTCATTGGTATAGGGCATCTTATCATGACGGAGCATATGCTTGGTTTCACCCCAATACTTAAGATCGGGAGAGTTGGAGCACCATACGTCAAAGCAATATGCATCGTCAGAATACATAGCCATAGGCCTTTCAAGACGATAGTACATTCCGTTTATCTTCTCCGGGAAGAGACACATATTACGGTTGTTGGGTGCAGACATAGAAAGTACGTTTACCTTCTCAAAGTTATCGTCCACCTCTGCAACACAGCCGCGAATACCTCTCTTACAGTCAGCAGCAAGACAAAGGTAGGGCTTACCGTCAATAATGGTAAGTCTGGGATCGTAGAAACGTGCTATCTGTCCGCCGCTTTCAGCCTTGGTGATATTACTGTCCATCAAGGGTATCTCCCGAACTTCCCAATTGTCGACACCGTTATCGCTGAACGCTACTCCCAACGAAGTGGAGGGAAAACATCTTTCGCGAAGAAATTTTTCGGGATCGGTTCCGTAATCGTTACGGAATACCATAACGTATTTTCCGTTAAATTTGTTTACGCCAGCATTAAAGACAAGAGCCGAATCATAGGGCATATCTGCCGAAGTAAGAATAGGCTTTTCGAGCTTTCTGATGCAGGGTGCACTTTTGTAGATAGGTGTAACTACTCCCATTTTTGTATCTCCTTAAAATTTAATTATTAACTTATGCTTCACCGATATTTGATGATAAGAGATCCTCGTATCAACTGTTTCGGTAATATATTATACTTTTATGACAGTATATCATAGATTCTCTGTTTTGTAAATAAAAATCATGCAACATATTACAAATCATATCAAAAAACGATTTACTGTCCATTTATAGCTATATATGTTATAAATCCTTGATTTTTCTGAAAAAATATGTTATTATATATTATAATATTGTATTTATGGAGGACCTATATGACTCAGCAGGAATACGACAAGCTTAAAACGGTACAGATGGAAATAATGGATGTAATACACGACCTATGTGTTAAGCATAACATAAAATATTATATTATAGGCGGCACCCTTCTTGGTGCGGTCAGACATGGCGGCTTTATTCCTTGGGATATTGATATCGATATCGCAATGCCCCGTACCGACTATACAAAATTTAAGGAGGTCTGTCGTACCGAGCTCAAAGAGGGATATAAATACCGTGACCATACTACAAATAAAAAGTATTACAGACCCCACGCCCTTGTATGTAAGGAAAATACTGAGCTTTATGCAAAGTATGATCTTGACAACAAGAGATATGACAACTTCGGCATCTACATAGATATATTCCCCTTGGACAATGCTCCTGACTCACAGGAAGATAGAAATGCACATATCAAGCAGATAGAAGGCTTTAAAAAATTCAAAAGATTCAGAATCCCATATGTGTATTCTCACTCTTTAACAAAAAAACTCCTCTATAAATTTATAATGCTTTTACTCTGCTGGTATCCCGAAAAAAAGGTAAATGTAAAGTATCATCAAATATTACAAAAATATAACAGTATCGAAACCAACTGCCTTTGCTCAATGTCGAGCGGATATCCTTACTATAAACAATGTATGTCAAGAAATATTTACGGAGTTCCAACACTTATGAAGTTTGAGAGCAGAGAGTATTATGCTCCCGAAAAGCCTCATGAATATCTTTCTCAACTGTACGGGGATTATATGAAGCTTCCGCCTGAGGAAAAAAGACAGGCTAACTTTGAAATATTTACACACGTTAAATTTTGATGATTAAAACAGAGGTATTTATGAAAAAACACATCGTTGGTTATACCACAGGCGTATATGATATGTTTCATATAGGTCATTTAAATATTCTTCGTAAAGCTAAGGAACAATGTGATTATTTAATTGTCGGTGTAAGCTCTGACGAATTAGTACAAAAAGACAAGAATAAAAAACCCGTTATCCCTTTTTCTGAACGAATCGAGATAGTTTCTGCAATAAAGTATGTAGATAAGGTTGTTGTTCAACCGGACAAAAACAAACTTGCCGCTTGGGAACGTTATCATTTTGATAAAATGTTTGTAGGTTCTGATTGGAAAGGTACTCCTCAGTGGGATGAATTTGAAAAAATAATGACTCCTTTAGGCGTAGAGATCGTATATCTACCATATACAAATGGCATTTCAAGCACCCTACTCACTCAAAAGATTCAACAAATGGACGAAAAAAACAAGTAACCTAATCCTGCCATTATCTTTACTGCATAAAAACAGATAAATTGTACGCAAAAAAGACTATGTTCTTCATTGAACATAGTCTTTATTTATTATGTATTTATCCGATCAGGATCGAAAATATACCGCAGGTACTCGTGCTCGTATTCGTTAGTATCAAAGAGTCCTTGGCTTTCAAGATAACGGCGATGATACTCAAGCAACATGGGCTTTTCATTAAATTCGCTGTTCACGTAGATCGCGGCATTAAGACCTGCTTCTTTTCCTGCCATGAGATATCCCTCAAGGAGATAATGAGAAGCGTCTCTCATAAGATTTACCTCAGTACCGTCCGGCATTCTGAAGGTCTTGGCACCCGCAAACAAAGTTGATACCATTATAAGATCCTCATTTTCACTGCAAAGCTGTGTGTGAGCATCTATTATGGGTTGATTGCGCAGACACTCCTCCGATCTGTTCGAATGTCCGATTCGGACGATAAAGGCTTTTTCAAGCCCTGCGTCAGCCTGAAGGCTTTCAAACATGCGGGTAAAGGTCCTCTTATAATAATCAACCTTATCGCCGTACTCGGTAATTCCCTCTTCTATCACATTAGCATAGTTATTTTCATAACCGTAATATGCAGCGTCCGCTTCGCCCTGACACCATACCATCAGTATATTGCCAACCGTATATCCGTTTGCCTCAAGATTCAGCTTAGCATGGTTTATGTATTCAACCATTTCTTTATAATACTTTGCAGGTGAGTTTATTTCATTGCCGTTTTCATCAACGGTGTAGGGCAGGAAATTATTCATCATCATGCCACCTACAGATTTGAAGCAAGCACAAACTCTTCTGCCTGTATTGTCATAATAGGTATTAAGGAAGGTGGGAATATATCCGTAATACTTACTGTCGGTCCCGTTGCCTGTGATAGGTTCTTCGATCTTTTGAGGAGTAGTAAACTTATTATTATAGAATGTGAATGCCTTTGACTCATCTACAGTCATGAAATCCTCATTGTCGGAGATCTCGTCCGCAGTAGCTCTGCCGCAGGAATTGGACTGTCCTGCAAAGAGAATGATGTCAACGATCTCTTCGCTGCGTTTTTCACGATCATAAAGCTCAAGCATATTTTCCCGATATTCCCGTACCATTTCTTCCGCCGTTCCGAAAGGATCCTCATCCTTCCATACAGCCTTCAGAATGATGTTATCGGGTACCGAATACGGCTTATCAATATCAAGAATATAGTCCGATTCTTCACAATACCAATACTGAAGCTCATAAAATCCGTTTGTTGCAACGGGCAATTCGGATATAACCTCCGAAATATTCTGATCGTAAAGTATACCGTATACACTTTCTCCTATAAGCTCTCCGCCATTGGCATCAAGAGTTATCGTATAAGCGTTTGCAGACCATATTGCCTTGAAATACAGATCCTCTGTAAAACCGAACAGATCAGCAGTATCAAGAATATAATCCTGCTCATCGCAATACCAATATTTAAACGTATATCCTGAACGCTTAATAATCGGAGAAACAGCTATTATCTCGTCAATACGCTGAGAATACTCAACGGTATAGGTAATTCCACCCTCAAAGGAAACTGTATACTTGTTGATCTCCCAGACCGCTCTAAAGAATACGTCTCCTGCACAGGTAAGGGTGTCATTAAGATCAAAAGTATAATTGTTTGACTGACAGTACCATGACTTAAAGGTATAACCTGTCTTCTTGATCGCAGGAACTGCGGATATTACCTCGCTGAAGCTTTGTCCGTATCTGACCGAAAATACCGCACCGTTCTCAAAGGCAACCGTATATGTATTGGGAGTCCATACTGCTGTGAAGTTAATGCTTCTTGCGAAATTATATATGTCTGAAATCTCAAATATGTATTTTTCATCCTCGCAATACCATGCTTCAAAGGTATGTCCTACCTTTTCGATCACAGGAATGTCCGTAATGACTTCATCTATTCTCTGACCGTATTCAACGTAATATTCTGCACCGTTCTCAAAGGTAATGGTATAAACGTTTATCCTCCATACAGCTATGAAATCGATATCATTTGCAAAGTGGTAGATATCGTCAATATTAAGAGTGCAATCCTCGCTCTCACAATACCAGGATACGAAGGTATGACCGACCTTCTCTGTTACGGGAGTACTTGAGATCACGTCAGAAAGCTTCTGACCGTAACGTACCGTGTAGCTTTCGCCGTTGTCAAAGCTAATCGTATAACTGTTTGCAGACCATACAGCCTTGAAGCTTATATCATTTGTGAAACGGTAGATATCGTCAATATCAAGAGTATAATTCTCACACTCGCAATACCAGGATACGAAGGTATGACCGACCTTCTCTGTTACGGGAATGCTTGTGATCACGTCAGAAAGCTTCTGATCGTAGCGTACCGTGTAGCTTTCTCCGTTCTCGAAGCTTACTGTATAACTGTTTGCAGACCATACGGCCTCGAAGCTTATATCATTTGCGAAGCAGTAGATATCCTCCGTATCAAGAGTATAATCCTCATCTTCACAATACCACGACAGGAAGCTGTAGCCCGTTCTTTCTGTTACGGGGATATTTACGATCACGTCTGAAAGCTTTTGATCATAGCTTACCGTATAGCTTTCGCCGTTCTCGAAGCTTACTGTATAACTGTTTGCAGACCATACAGACTTAAAGCTAATGTCATTTGTAAAGCGATATATATCGTCCGTATCAAGAGTATAATTCTCACTCTCACAGCACCAGGACAGGAAGGTATAACCTGTTTTTTCGATCACAGGGATGCTTGTGATAACTTCAGATATTCTCTGATCGTATTTAATGGCGTATTCACTGCCGTCATCAAAGCTTATCGTATATTCGTTTGCACACCATACCGCTTTAAAGATAAGCGGAACGGTAAAATTAAATATATCTTCGGTATTAAGGATATAGTCCTCGCTCTCACAGTACCATGAAACAAAGCTATAGCCGGCCCTTTCGATTACGGGAATATCACAAATAACCTCTCCGATCTGCTGATCGTATTCGACAAGATATTTTTCACCGTTCTCAAAATATACTTTATATGTATTCGGACTCCACCTTGCAACAAAGTAAAGGTCCTCGGCAAAACGGAATATGTCATCAACATCGAATGTATAATTAAGTTCTTCGGCATACCATGATTTAAAGGTATACCCCGTTTTTTCGATCACGGGAAGAAGAGGAATAACATCGGATATCCTCTGATCGTAGTTTACCGTGTATTTCTCGCCATTTTCAAAGGTCAAGGTATAACTGTTTACCTCCCATTTGGCGGTAAAAACAGTATTCATTGCATAACTGAAGCTGTCAAGCATTTCGAGTCTGTAGTCTCCGTAATACCAGCCTACAAAGGTATATCCTGTCCTTTCGGGAATGCCGAGCCCTGTCAGAACATCACAATACTTATCATATATATTAAGGGTAAATTCCTTTTTTCCTTCAAGTACTCCACCGTCAGGATCGAAGCTGATAAGATAATCGATAGGCTTCCAGCAGGCATTGAAAACGGTATCCTCCGTATAGGTATAACTATCATCCAAGTTGAGCAGATAATTATCCGCCCTATTATACCATCCGTGGAATTCGTTACCCTTAAGGACTACATAAGGAAGCTTCTTTATAACCTCCGAGAATTTTTGCCCGTAGGTTATTTCATACTTGGTCTCACCCGATATCTCTGCGCCTTCTGCGTCAAAGGTAACGGTATATTTATTCGCTTCCCACACCGCCTTGAAGCTGATATCTTTTGTAAAATTAAAGACATCGGATGTGTCAAGAATATAGTTTTCTTCTTCGCAATACCAGTACAAAAATGTATGACCTCGTTTATGTATGACCGGAATCGAAGGCAACACACTTTCTATACTTTGATCGTATTTTACGTTAAACTCTATACCGTTTTCGAACTTCATCGTATACGTATTTGCATTCCATACAGCTTTAAAATATATGTCCTGTGCAAAAGTATATACATCATTAAGGTCAAGAACGTATTCATTGTCAGCATAGTACCAACAGTCAAATGTATAACCGATTTTTTCTGTTATGGGAATTTCGGATATAGAATCACCGATCCTCTGATCGTATTTTACTGTAAATACTTCACCGTTTTCAAAGAAAATTTTATAGGTATTTGCTTCCCAAACTGCTTTAAAATAAAGAGATTCGGTAAAATTGTAAATATCCTCGGTATCAAGGATATAATCCTCACTCTCGCAATACCATGAAACAAAGGTGTAGCCTTTCTTTTCGACCCTTGGAAGCTCTTTGATCACATCACCGATATTTTGATCGTACTTAACTAAGAATTTGTCTCCGTTTTCGAAGGAAATTCTGTATGTATTAGGAATCCATTTTGCGATAAAGGAAACGTCCTCAGTAAACACAAAGGTATCGTCGGTATTCAGAATATAATTATATGCTTCGCAATACCATGATTTGAAGCTGTATCCGTTTTTTTCAATTACAGGTATACTCTTAATTACATCTGA
>SVTI01000038.1 GCA_015063855.1 Oscillospiraceae bacterium | reverse complement strand
TGAAAGAATACAGTTAAAAACAAAACTGACTCCGCTTGAAAAACGAAGTCAGTATGTTGCTTAAAATTTAATATTTAAACTACCATAGTTCCTTTTTTGTGGTGTCTGTACAAATTGGGGCAGTTCAATTTCGGTTCCTTTTTTTCAATATATAAGAAATTGCGTTACTTCGGGCACTTGAAGAAGCAGAATTATGCCCGATTCATGCCCGATCATCGGTGCGGGCCGGCGCCCGCTTTTTTATTCGTAATATTTCATAAGCTCATCGAGATTGTTCTCCCAGCCGGGCAGATTGGATGCCTGATAGTTGGAGAATGCGGTATTTTCCTGCTGCATACAATCTCTGAATGCATTTACACATCTGATGGTCTGACCGTAGAACATACCGAAGTTAAGAGTAAAGCCCTCACGGATGATATCAAGCATTTCTGCGGAAGCATCGTCACGGGTAAGCTTATACTTGAGCGCCTGATCGTAATATGCGGGAACAACGGTTCTGTTGCTCTCCTGTGTAAGGCTGGCAAAGATAGCACCGCTCTTCTTAACATTCTTAACGTCTGCGGGAATAGTCGCAACGGAATAAGCATCCTGTGCATACGTACGGTACTTATCCTGTGCCTCGTTCCACTTGGGACAAGGGATAATACCGAAATCGATCTCCATGCTTCTGAACATGGATGCCTTCTGGAGAGTCGCGGGATAGAAGAGCGCTCTACCCTCTCTGAATATTCTGTCAAGGGGTACCGAATCAACGGTATCTGAATCTGTTGCATAGTATGTATAAACATCATCTGTAGCAAAGAAGTCTACCATCTTTTCAAGGATACTCGTTACCTTACCTACGTCATATCCCATCTTGATCTTACCCTCTTCTCTTACGGTGGGGGGAGCATCGAATACAGCAGTCCATGCATCTGTGGTGTTGGGGATATCTGTAATATAGCCGAAGGAATCCTCGTCATCTCTCTCGGACCAGTTGTTATTATTGTTGTCCTTCCACTTACCGCGGGACATCTCGATACACTTATCTATGGTCCACTTGCCGTCTTTAACAAGAGCATAGAGATCCTCAAGAGCATACTCCTGAGCAAGCTGCTTATTAAAGTACATTACAAAGGTGTGGTCATAGTATGTAAGCGAATAGTCACCCACCATATGCTTGAGCTCACCGTTGACAGTCATCTCGTTAATAAAGTCCTGATAGAAGAAGTCCTCGTTGAGGTGATCCTTGATGTAATCTACCTGATAGAAGTCATAGAAATACTGTGCGAGCTCACCCTGAGCCATATAAGCCTGATAGCCCATGATAAGATCAAATTCTCCGAGACCTGCGTCGATGGAGTTTCTGAACTTATTCACAAAGTTATCTTTGTTTGCCCAGTCGCCTGCCATGGTAACGGGCTTGATCTCGTTCAGACCGTAGATATCGCAGATATCACGGTTACGCTGATAAACAGCTTGGTTCACTACGTCGGTAGAACCCTCGTCGGATGAGATCTCGTATTCATAATCACCAAAGCTGTTATCCTCACGGCAGAGAACTGTAAAGGTCTCACCGGGGAAGGTAACATCATCTGTTACGATAGAGTCCTTGGGCTGAGCCTTGGCAACCTTACCCTTTTCCTTCTTGCCGCATGATGCCATCATAGGAACAAGCATACAGAGACAAAGAAGAATGCAAATAATTTTTTTCATATCGCTTTTCCTTTCTTACGATACACGTATTTTAACCTTATAATATCACAAACCTTATTAAATATCAATAGTTTTAACAAAAAATTAAGACGGAATTTACCGTCTTAATTCTTTTATTAATCGTAATATTTCAAAAGCTCGTCAAGGTTATTTTCCCAACCGGGCAAGCGAGCCTGCTGGAAGTTCGCAAAGGCTTTATTACCGTCGCCTGCCATACATTCTCTGAATATACCTGCGCAATCGAGGGTCTCGCAGTAGAACATACCGAAGTTAAGGGTAAATCCGTCACGGATAATGTCAAGCATTTCTGCAGAAGCATCGTCACGGGTAAACTTATACTTAAGAGCCTGATCGTAGTATGCGGGAATAACGGTTCTGTTGCTCTCCTGTGTAAGGCTGGCAAAGATAGCACCGCACTTCTTAACGTTCTTGACGTCAGCAGGAACCGATGCAGAGGAATAGCCGTTCTGAGCACTGGTCATATATTTGGTCTGTGTCTCGTTCCACTTGGGAGCGGGAACGATACCGAAGTCTATATCCATGCTTCTGAAAGCAGCCGCCTCCTTAAGAGTAGCATGATAGAAAAGCGCTCTTCCTTCCTTGAATATAGATTCAAGAGGATTCTGCTCGACTGTATCTGTTGATACAGAATAATGTGCATAAACATCATCTGTAGCAAAGAAGTCTATCATCTTCTCAAGAATACTCGTAACCTTACCTACATCGTAACCGATCTTAATTGCGCCCTCTTCCTTAGTGGTAGGAAGCACGTCGAACTGCGCTGACCAGGAGTCGGTGGTATTGGGAATATCTGTAATGTAGCCGAAGGAGTCATCGGGATCTTCCTTGGACCAGTTATTATTGTTATTGTCCTTCCACTTACCTCTTGCCATCTCCATACACTTGTCTATAGTCCACTTGCCGTCCTTAACAAGCTGATAGATGTCTTCAAGCGCGTACTCCTCCGCCATCTTCTTGTTGAAATACATTACATAGGTATGGTCATAATATGTAAGCGAATAGTCACCTACCATATATCTGAGTTCACCGTTAATGGTCATCTCATTGATGAAATCCTGGTAGAAGAAGTCTTCGTTAAGGTGATCTTTGATGTAATCTACCTTATAAAAGTCATAGAAATACTGAGCAAGCTCACCGCTTGCCATATAAGCACACTGGCTCATAAGAAGGTCGAACTCTCCAAGTCCTGCGTCGATAGAGTTTCTGAATTTGTTGATGTAATTGGACTGAGCCGCCCAGTCACCTGCAACAGCGATAGGCTTGATTTCGGTAAGACCGTAAATGTCGCATACATCACGATTACGCTGATAAACCGCCTGATTAACTACGTCGGTAGAGCCCTCGTCAGCGGAGATCTCATACTCATAATCACCAAAGCTGTTATCTTCACGACAGAGAATTGTAAAGGTCTCTCCCGGGAATGTGATATCGTCTGTTACGATAGAGTCCTTAGGCTGAGCCTTTGCTACCTTACCTTCTTTTTCACTCTTACAAGATGCCAAAGCAGGAACAAGCATGCAGAGACAAAGAAGCAAGCATAAAAGTTTTTTCATAATTTTCTTCCTTTCATAGGATATTGGTATGCCTTATAAGCATATCACAATCAAAGTAAAATATCAATATATAAACAAAAAAGTCTCTGTTTTTAACAGAAACTCTTTTGTTACTTTGTCTATTTTGACAATATTACTGCTCGTCAATATACTTGCAAGCCGCAAGACCTGCTACCGCACCGTCGCCCACAGCTGTGGTGAGCTGACGAACCTCCTTAGCACGGCAGTCGCCTGCAACGAAGATTCCCTTGGTCTTGGTCACGGTGGACTCCTCAGAATTGAAGTATCCGTATTCGTCCAATCTTGCCAACTTCTCAAAAGGAGTGTTCTCGGGGACCTGCCCTATAGCCACGAAGAGACCGGGAACGGAGATAATTCTCTCCTCGCCTGTATTCTTATTGGTTACCGTAACCGAAGAAAGCATACCATCCTCGATATTAAGGGCAGTTATGTTGGAGTCAAGGACGGTCTCAATATTATCGATAGCCCTTATCTTCTCAACAAGTTTCGCCTCGGCACGGAAGGTGTCGCGGCGATGGATAAGGTATACCTTAGAGCAATAAGCACTAAGATATACTGCATCCTGAAGTGCCGTATCTCCACCGCCTACCACAGCTACATCCTTACCCTTGAAGAACGCGCCGTCGCAGACCGCACAGTAGGAGATGCCGCTGCCGATAAGCTCTTCCTCGCCCTTGATGCCAAGCTTTCTGTGTTTGACACCTGTGGCGATGACCACGGTCTTGCCCTCGAATACCTCGCCGTCCTCACAGAGCACCTTCTTGTAGTCACCGCAGTCCTCGATAGAGGTAGCCTTGGCAAACTCCACATCAGCACCGAGGGAGGTAACCTGATCGAGCATATTGGAGGCAAGCTCGTTTCCGCTTATCTGCATGAGTGAAGGAAAGTTCTCTACTCTGGGTGAGTAGACGATCTGTCCTCCGAAAGAGTTACATTCCAGCAGCACACAGCTCTTGCCGGCACGCAGTCCGTAGAGGGCTGCGGTCATTCCGGCAGGGCCTGCACCGATAATTACAATATCATACATAATTTTTAAGCCTTAACTGTTTCCTCGATAAACTTCTTTACGTTGGAGAGATTTGTTATCTTTTCAAATTTTTCGCTGTCTGCCACAACGAGGGTAGGAGCCTGCATGATGCCGAACTTCTTTGCCATATCTGCATTTTCCTCTGCATCTACTACATCGTATGCGATACCTGCCTTGTCGAGCATGGTCTTAGCTGCCTTACAGTTGGGACAGGTCTTGGTGGTGAAGAGCATGATCTTAGCATCATCAGCCATCTCAGCCTTTTCCTCTGTAGCTGCGGGAGCTACCGCTGCTGCAAAAACGATCTTTGAGGGATCGATATTATAAACCTTACGGTCCTTAAACTCCTTGGACTTACCGTCGTTCCAGTTCTGAACGGGACGATAGTAGCCTGTGATACGGCTGTATACCTCGGTAGTAGCACCACAGTCGGGACAGGTATATACTTCACCTGCAATATAACCGTGGTTACGGCATACAGAGTATGTGGGAGACATTGTATAATAAGGAAGCTTGTAGTTCTCTGCGATCTTACGAACGAGGTTTGCTGCTGCCTTCCAGTCGGGAAGCTTCTCGCCCAAGAATGCATGGAATACTGTACCTGAGGTGTAGAGGGTCTGAAGCTCGTCCTGAACGTCGAGTGCCTCGAAGATATCCTCGGTATAACCAACGGGAAGGTGAGAAGAGTTGGTGTAGTAAGGAGTATCACCGGGCTCGGAAGCAGTCTTGATGTCGGGATACTTCTTAAGGTCATGCTTTGCAAGACGGTAAGAGGTTGATTCAGCGGGTGTAGCCTCAAGGTTGTAGAGGTCACCATATGCCTCCTGATAGTCGGAGAGTCTCTCTCTCATGTGATTGAGAACTTCCTTGGAGAATTCCTGTGTTTCGGTAGTGGTCATATCACCGCCGAGCCACTTTGCGTTAAGACCAACCTCGTTCATACCAACGAGACCGATAGTAGAGAAGTGGTTTGCAAATGTTCCGAGATATCTCTTGGTGTAGGGGTAAAGTCCCTCGTCAAGAAGCTTGGTGATAATTGTACGCTTAACCTTAAGAGAACGAGCGGAAATATCCATGATCTTGTCAAGTCTCTTGTAGAAGTCAGCCTTGTCAGCTGCAAGATAAGCGATACGGGGCATATTAATGGTTACAACACCTACAGAGCCTGTGGACTCACCGGAACCGAAGAAGCCGCCTGACTTTTTACGAAGCTCACGAAGGTCAAGACGAAGTCTGCAACACATGGAACGAACATCGCTGGGCTCCATATCGGAATTGATATAGTTGGAGAAGTAGGGAGTACCGTACTTTGCGGTCATCTCGAAAAGAAGCTTGTTGTTCTCTGTCTCGGACCAGTCAAAATCGCTTGTGATGGAATAGGTGGGAATAGGATACTGGAAACCTCTGCCGTTAGCGTCACCTTCGATCATGGTTTCGATAAACGCCTTGTTTACCATATCCATTTCCTTCTTACAATCCTTGTAGCAGAAGTCCATCTCCTTGCCGCCTACGATACAGGGAAGCTCTGCCATATCGGCGGGGACTGTCCAGTCGAGGGTGATATTGGAGAAGGGAGCCTGTGTACCCCAACGGGAGGGAGTGTTTACACCGAAGATGAAGGATTCGATACACTTCTTAACCTCTCTGTAGGAAAGGTTGTCAACCTTTACGAAGGGAGCGAGATATGTGTCAAATGAGGAGAATGCCTGAGCACCTGCCCACTCGTTCTGCATGATACCGAGGAAGTTAACCATCTGGTTACAGAGAGTTGCAAGGTGGCTTGCGGGAGCGGATGTGATCTTACCGGGAACACCGCCGAGTCCTTCCTGAATAAGCTGCTTTAATGACCAACCTGCACAGTAACCGGTAAGCATAGAAAGGTCGTGAATGTGAATATCAGCCTCACGATGTGCATTTGCTATCTCCTCGTCATAAATTTCGGAGAGCCAGTAATTAGCTGTGATAGCACCTGAGTTGGAAAGGATAAGACCTCCTACCGAGTAGGTAACGGTGGAGTTTTCCTTAACACGCCAGTCGGTAACCTTAACGTAGCTGTCTACGAGATCCTTATAGTCAAGGATAGTAGACTTCATGTTACGGATCTTCTCACGCTGCTTACGGTAGAGAATGTATGCCTTTGCAACATCGCCGTAGCCTGCCTGAACGAGAACTGCCTCTACAGAGTCCTGAATGTCCTCCACCGCAACGGTGCCGTTCTTAACCTTGGGCTCAAAGTCGCTTGTAACCTTGAGAGCAAGGAAATCGATAATATCGGGGTGATACTGCTTATTTGTAGCTTCAAAAGCCTTTGTGATAGCTTCGCCTATCTTCTTTAAGTTAAAGTCGGTAAGCTTGCCGTCTCTTTTAATAACCTGATACATTGCTTTTCTCCTTCTGTTAGTTTGATATATTTTTTAATTATTATACAAAATAGGCCACTCTCGTGCGAGAGTGACCTAATTATAACACAAGAAATAGTGGTTGTCAAGGGTATTTATACAAGATATTGTGTGAATTTTTCGTTTCCAACCACTATATATTGTTATATTCCTCTGATATTAACATTTGGCACAAAGCCTTGTAAAATAAGGCTTGCCGCCTCCATATCCTCCTTTTTCCATGCCTTCATACCGTCCGAAAGCAGGTCTCCGGAGTCTATAAAACTCTGCAAAAAATATTTTTTTGCCCCCTTTATCCACGCTCCGATCTCATAAAAATCGGAAAAATCGTGGTATGGAGAGACCACCGTAGTTCGGAATTCATAATCTATGGCATCCGAAAGGAGAAAATCGACACTTTTTTCTATATCACTGAGAATATCCCGTGTAACCCCTGCCGTAGCAAGGTATTTACTCTTGGAATTCTTAATATCCATAGCAACGTAATCGCAGAAACCATTTTCGACTATTTCGATAAGCTTATCGGGAAAGGAGCCGTTGGTATCCAGCTTGACCGCATACCCGAGGGACTTTATCTCTGAAAGAAAATCCTCGATATCCGGCTGCAAAAGGGGCTCACCGCCCGTTACACATACACCGTCAAGAAGTCCCTGCCTTTTTTTGAGAAAGGCAAAAAACTCCTCTGTGGGAAGCTCTGCCGCCCTCTGCTTTACAAGAGAAGCATTATGGCAGAAGGGACATCTGAAATTACATCCCTCGGTGAAAACGGTACATGCCGTCTTACCGGGAAAATCAAGAAGGGTAAGCTTTTGTAATCCGCCTAATTTCATAACACTTTGTGTTCCTTTATATATTCCTCAACTATTGCCGCACACTGTGCTACATACTCTGCACAAGGACGCTTCTTATAATACTGTTCTGTTCTCTCCTCGGGCGCACCGCCGGGAGTTGCTCCCTCAAGGATGTCGCGGCATATAATTGAACCGTTTTCTGCTTTAAACTTCTCCGCTGCTTTTCGAATAAGCTCATAGTGATCCATCTTCTCGGTAGTAGCCTTGGGGTCGTCATAGCCATGGAGACAGCCCAGTACCATAAACATACCTGATACTGCACCGCACACCTCACGCATACGGCCCATACCGCCGCCG
The DNA here is from genome assembly GCA_015063855.1 of Oscillospiraceae bacterium. GTDB lineage: Bacteria > Bacillota > Clostridia > Oscillospirales > CAG-272 > RGIG7300. The sequence goes on along the minus strand of SVTI01000038.1, from coordinate 14,239 downwards.
AAGGAGGAGGAAAGCTTTGCCGCTGTTTCCCTGTCTATTCCCGTAACATCCTCAAAAGCCAAAAAAACAGCCTGTGCACAGTTATAGCCCTCTAAAAATAAGCCCCTTGCTTTTTCTTCATATTTTGACATGATAAATACCTTCTTTGACAGTTTTTAATATAACTCAATTATAAATTATTTTCTCATTTATGTCAATGTTATACCCTCAAATACTTGATTATAAATATCTTTTTTGCTATAATATATGTGTTTAACGAAAGGAATACCAAAATGAACAAAAAAAGAATACTTGATGCAATAATAGTTTTTATTCTGGCTGTTGTTATAAATATAGCGCTCTCCTTACTTTTAGGTCAAAGCTTGGGAGTGCTCACCACAGCGATCGCAGAAATAGGATTTCTTCTGCCATGCGCTTTATTTATAAGAAAGAGAAATGATTCTCCAAAGGAGCGCTTTGCCCTGAGACTCCCCACCATCAAAAGCTTTTTTGCAGGCGCATTTGTATGTGCGGGTGCCACCACCCTTTCCACAGCAGTAACCTATGCTCTCTATCCTTTATATTATAAGAATGCGGTAAACCCCGACACAGAATTATTCACTCTCTTTGACGGTGTCTCTCCCTACGCGGCTCTTCTCTGTATAGCCATACTTCCCGCAGTATGCGAGGAGATGCTTTTCAGAGGATATCTTCAGAGCGCTTTCCCTAAGGGCAGAAAATATGCCGTTCTTGCAATTGGCTTTTCGTCTGTATTATTCTGTGTCGCACATCTGAGTCTCTACAAAGCGCCCGCAACCCTTGTCATGGGCATAGCCTTCGGATATATCGCCTACAAAACAGGCTCTATACTCATTACCGCGATACTTCACTTCATGAATAATGCAAATGCCCTTATTCTGTACTATACCCCCGAGGCTACATCCGAGGCGGCAGAAACGCTCATCTTCAAAGATAATACTTACTACTATATTGCAGGTATATCAGCAGCACTTTCCTTGGTTCTTATATTTATCGGTATAAGACTCTTTGCAGAAAAAAAGCTGCGTTTTATATACAAGCTCATCCCCCTTTTCCTTGCGGTTGTCGTAAGCGGTTACTGTGTAACCGGCATAGCAAAAAACGAAAGCGAGGTCTATCTCGATATATACTCCAACGAGGTAATAGACGAAAGCAAGCATATAGAAAAGAAGATAAGTATAGAGAAGAATACCCTCTGCCTTATCAATACCACGATAAACTGTCCCGAGGGAGTAAGCGCCGAGCTAAAGCTCACGGATAAAAAGGGCGAGGAGATATACGTGTATGACGGCTACACTCAGGGAAGCCTTCTCATTGAAAAAGGTGAATATATCCTTACGCTCGACATTAAAACAGACTCAGAGGATTTAGATGCCAAATGTCCCTATGCCGTTCAGATAATCGGTTTTGGTGAGTACGAAACAAAAAGTGAAGACTGAAAAACTTGACACACAAAGACAAACATGATACAATGTTAGCAATTATTTTTAAGAGGAACAGAAAATGAAATATGCAATTATAGGCTGCGGAAGAATATCCGATCTTCACTTAAAGGCGGCTGTAGAGTGCGGACTTGAATTTGTGGCCCTATGCGACAGACATGCAGAAAAGGCGGAGATACGTCGCAGTGCTCTTGCCGAACCCGAAAAGGTAAATATATATACCGATTATATAGAGCTGCTTGATAAGGAAAAGCCCGAGCTTGTTGCAATCACCACGGACAGCGGAGACCATGCAAAGCTTGCTATAGACTGTATAAAGAGAAAAATAAACGTAATTATCGAGAAGCCCATCGCTCTCTCTATGGTTGATGCCCGTGAGATAGTAAGATTGGCAAAGGAAATGGACGTATGTGTCTGTGCCTGCCACCAGAACCGTTTCAACAAGAGCGTTATCGCCATAAGCGAAGCTGTTGAGGAGGGTAAGTTCGGCAAGCTTTTCTACGGTACGGCGAACGTACGCTGGGAAAGAGACAAGGACTATTATGACCTTGATACATGGCGCGGAACATGGCACGGTGACGGCGGTGCACTTATGAATCAGTGTATTCATGATATCGACCTCCTTCGTTGGCTCATGGGCAGCGATATAGATGAGGTATTTGCCTATACCGACAACCAGAAGCACCCCTACATAGAGGCAGAGGACTTAGGCGTTGCTCTCGTAAAATTCTCTAACGGTGCTTACGGCGTTATCGAGGGTACCACAAACATGTATCCCGATGATTTCGAAGAAACGCTTTGCATATTCGGTAAATACGGCAGAGTCCGTGCAGGCGGCTCCTCTGTAAACACTATCGAGGAATGGACCTTCGCGGACGAAAGCGTTCATCCCGAGGACATCAAAAAGCAAACTCATGAGAATCCCCCCAACGTATACGGCTTCGGTCACAGCGCACTTTATAAGGACGTATGTGACGCAATAAAGAACCACCGCCCCCCTTATATCACAGCAGAAGACGGCATGCGTGCAGTCGAGCTTGTACTCGCTATCTATAAATCCGCCGCAGAGGGCAGGCCTGTCAAGCTTCCTCTTAACGATTGTGCTACCACCGATTTTATAGGAAGATTTGATAATAAGTAATTTTAAAGGACCCGTTCGGGTCCTTTTATTTTTTAAATTCAATCAATTTGTTATCCTCAAGAACCTTGAAGAATTGAGCTAATCTCGGATAGAGAGGCTCTGCCGCCTCACCGAAATGCTCCTTGACGGGAATACCGATATCTGCAATGGACTTTTCGCCGTCTATCTGAAGCCATGCGAAGCTTCCGTTCTCATCAAGATGAATGTGGGATACCTTGGGCTTACGAAGTATCACCTGAGTGATACGCTTTATGATACCTTTATTCTTGACGTGAAGCGTGACCAGTCCGTCCTTCTCCGCCCTGGACCAGTCAAGCTCCTTATTTATTACGGGTATCCTTTCAAGGTAGTTCGAATTGATCTTATTCTTTTTCATTATTTTTCTTCTTTACAGAGAAGTATACTACGATGAGCATGATAACAGCAAATACCACAAGGCTGAGAATGTTGGATACTGCTGTGGGAAGACTGATATACTTGGAAAGATCGATAGCATCACTGATACCTATTACTGCAAAGAGTGCAAGGAGAATACCTACAAGACCTTCACCTGCGATCATACCTGAGCAGAAGAGGATACCGTTAGTAGTAGCTCTTTCTCTCTTTTTCTCGTTCTTCATCTTGTCAAATGCGAGACGTACAAGACCGCCTACCATGATACAAGCGTTAAGATGTACGGGGAGATATATACCGATCGCGAAAGGAAGCACGGGAATGCCTATAACCTCAACAACGATAGCTATAAATACACCGATAAATACAAGTGTCCAGGGGAGATTGCCCTCAGATACACCCTCTACGATCATCTTCATAAGAGTAGCCTGAGGCGCGCCGAGCTCTTCGGAACCGAAGCCCCATGCGGAGTCGAGAAGATAAAGTGTACCACCGATAGCAAGAGCGGACGAAAGAACACCGATAACCTCACCGATCTGCTGCTTCTTAGGAGTAGCGCCGAGGATATAACCGGTCTTTAAGTCCTGAGATGTATCACCGGAGATAGCTGCAACGATACAAATTATAGAACCGATTGCAATAGCACTTGTAAGAAGCTCAGGACCGGAGGCACCTGTGAGCTTAAGAATAAGTGTAGAAACAAGAAGTGTAGCGATAGCCATACCGGATACGGGGTTGTTAGAGCTTCCTACGATACCTACCATTCTGGAGGATACGGTAGCGAAGAAGAAACCGAACACAACAATGATTATCGCACCGACAAGAGTTACGGGAACCGCGGGGACAAGCCATATAACAAGAGTGAGTAATACAATAATGCCGAGAACTATAGGCATTGGAATATCCTGCTCTGTTCTGAGTCCGCTGCTCTTGCCTGATCCCTTAAGACTCTTCATCGCACCTGCGAAGGTCTTGATGATAAGGGGAAGAGACTTAATAAGGCTTATAATACCGCCCGCAGCAAGAGCTCCTGCACCGATGTAGCGGATATATGTGCCCCAGATACCGGATGCACCGTCTGCAGCGAAGATCTCACCGATAGAAGTCGTACCGGGATAGAGTGTAAGCTCAGAGCCGAAGAGAACGATAAGAGGAATGAGTACGAGCCAGCTGAGTAAACCGCCCGCAAACATATAGGATGAAATTCTGGGACCGCAGATAAAACCTACAGAAGCAACCGCAGGATATATCTGTGTACCGATAGCACCTGCAAAGCCCTTGACCGCGAAGGTTACCTCGCCTGCGACGAGCTTGAGGCCGTCAATGATAAACTTAAAGAATGCTGCAACACCCATACCGATAAATACGGTAGAAGCGTTTGCGCCACCCTCTTCACCCGCCAGAAGAACCTCTGCACAAGCCTTACCTTCGGGATAAGGAAGAGTTCCGTGCTCTTTAACGATAAGAGCGTTTCTCAAGGGGATCATGAAGAACACACCGAGAAGACCACCGAGAATAGCAATAATGGTGATGGTCATAACACCGGGCTTTGACATATCGTCACGTTCAGCCGCCCAAAGGAAGAGCGCAGGAAGGGTGAATATAGCACCTGCGGCTACAGATTCACCGGCAGATCCTATTGTCTGTACAAGATTGCTTTCAAGAATAGAATTCTTTTTCATAATAACTCGGATAACGCCCATAGAGATAACCGCTGCAGGAATAGATGCAGATACGGTCATACCAACTCTGAGTCCGAGGTATGCGTTTGCAGCACCGAATACTACCGCAAGGATAATACCCATGATGATAGATGTAACTGTCAATTCGGGAGTTACCTTACTTGCAGAAATATAGGGCTTGAAGTCATTTTGCTTTTTGTCCATTTTATTCTCCAATCTGCCGTACGACGGCATAATAATCACTTAATTATAACATAAAATTGTGAATTATTCTACCTAAAAAAGCATATTTCAGAGAATAAAATGGATTTTTAGCATTTTAAAGGTATTCTTTTACCTCTTTTACAAGCTTTTCCTCGATTTTTATAAGACGTTTGGTAATATCCTTGACCTTTTCCTCAGCGGCCTCGTACTGATTCAGATACTTATTAAGAGATTTCACACCCATATTGGCTCCTTCTGTCATAAGGTCTGCCACAGTCTTGTCCGAATCGTCAACCATCAGCTTTGCGTTGGTCTTTATCCACGACATACCCTTAGCTACGGGATTAGGGTCTTTACCCTCATCGTGGTATTCGCCGAGAAGACTCTCTATCTCGGAAGCGAGCTGCTCGTGCTCTTGTCTTGAGGTAACAAGAACTTTTCTGAGCTCCTCGTGCTTAACGTTGTCGATAGTGTCCTCGATGGATGCTATCCCCATCTTTATTCCTGCGTCACATTCGCGAAGTAATTTTATTGTATCCTGTTCGATCATTGGTTTTTATCTCCTTTAAATAGATTTACCTTTAGTATGACCTAAAATTTCTGTTTTACTTATTGCAGTATCGATATTTTTTTGTTATAATATAAATAACTTATTTAAGGAGCGTAAAATTATGATCTTGGTACCCAGACCCCAAAAGCTTGAAACAAAGGATGCATTCCTCGCTTCAAAGAGCTTCAGCGTAAAAACAGATTCCGAATGCATATCTTTTTTTTCCTCTCTGTGCAAAGGCGGAGAAATTGTAATAAACGTAAAAAAGGCGGACTACGATACCGCCGAAAAATATGAGATCAAAATAGATGAGGATGCCATAGAGGTCCTCTATGCCGATAAGGAAGCGGCATACAGAGCTTACACTACCCTAAAGCAGATAATTGCATCCTCCGAGGATAAGATACCCTGTCTTTATATCGAGGATTACCCCTCTATCAAGAACAGAGGATATATGCTTGATATCAGCCGAGGCAAGATCCCGAGCCTTACATATTTAAAGACCCTTGTTGATCTTTTGGCAGACCTTAAGTACAATCAGCTTCAGCTATATATGGAAAGCTTTGTATACGAATACAAGGGCTTTGAGGAATACTGGAAAGATACTCAGCCTCTCAGCGAGGCACAGATCAAGGAGCTTGATGCTTACTGCAAGGAGCATTTCATTGAGCTTGTCCCCCTTCAGAACAGCTTTGGACACATGGGCGCATGGACAGCCAAGGAGGCGATCGCTCCCCTTGCCATTACAGGTAAGGACGGCAAGCCCTCCCAGACACTTAATCCTTTCCTTCCCGAATCACTTGAGCTTATAGATAAGATATATGAAGGATTGCTCCCGGCATTTTCCTCAAAGATACTCAACATCGGTATGGACGAGCCTCACGAGCTCGGTATGAACGAGACCAAGGAGGAATGCGACAAGCGCGGTGTGGGTAACGTATATACCGAATACCTTAACAAGGTCATCGACCTTGCCTCCGAAAAGTACGGCATGACACCCATGTTCTTTGACGATATCGTATTCAAGCATCCCGAACAGCTTGCCAATATCCCCAAGGAAGCTATCGTTATGCAATGGGGCTATGAGACCGAGCATCCCTATGACCGTAACTGCCGTCTGCTTTCCGAACACGGACTTAAGTTTTACGTTTGTCCCGGCACCTCCATGTGGGGTAGCCTTACAGGCAGAATGAACAACATGGTAGTTAACATCACCAGAGCGGCCGAGATCGGTGCGTACTACGGCGCAGAAGGCTTCCTTCTTACCGAATGGGGCGACGACGGTCATCCTCAGATGTCCTATACCACCTATTTCCCCTTGGTAGTCGGCGGCTATGCTTCCTGGAACTGCGGAAATCACAATAACGAGATAGCTTACGGTGAAAGAAGAGCTATGCTCTATGCGGTGAAGGACTATCTTGATAAGTTTGTATATAAATCTACCGGTACATCTATCGCCGACGTTGTTTACCGTATGGGTAACTTCTATATTTTAGAGGAGCTTATGTTCAACGGTACACAGATCAATCAGAGCCTGATGAACCGTCATGAGATCAACGATGTTCGCAAGACCGAAATGCGCCGTATCCGTAAGTATATGAAGGAGATGCGAGAGGAGATAGACGCACTTTCTTCTGCCGAAGAAAACGTATTGGATGAGATCAAGTGCAACTGTGATATCGTTGTAATGCTCGCAGAGGTTCTTTTAGGCGAATACGATAAGGACGAATGTGAAAAGATATTTGCCGAATACCGCCGTCTCTGGAAGCTTAAAAACCACGAGGTTGGTGCCGAATTATTCCCCGATCTTGTAAAGGGACATTTTAAGCAGACTCCGGCCTGCAACGAATAATCGGGCTTGAAGTTTGCAATAGTCTGTCATTTAATGCCCGAAGTGGAGGGTACATCAAAAAATCCGAGCAATTTGCTCGGATTTTTTATTATTCTTCTGTTGCTTGGACTGCTTCAGCTTTGGGAGCGTTGTTTCTTCTCTGATTGTTATTTCTGCGGTTTTCGTAAATAACTACAACACGACGGTTGTTATCAGAGCCGATAGAATTTGTGGTAACACCCTTAAAGTTCTGAAGCTCAGAGTGAATAATTCTTCTCTCATAGGGACTCATGGGTTCAAGAGTGATATTCTTACGGTATTTAACTACCTTCTGCGCAACACCTCTTGCAAGGCGGCGAAGAGTAGCTTCTCTGCGCTCTCTGTAGTTTTCGATATCAAGAGTCATCTTGATATGCTCCGTACCGTCTGCATCGCACTTTCTGTTTGCTGCAAGATTGCAGAGATACTGGAGAGCTTCGAGGGTCTCACCATGGTGACCGATAAGAATACCTGCGGATTCGCCTGTAATATTGATCATACGGTCGCCGTTGGAGATATTGTCAGCACAAAGCTCAGCCTGTGCATCCTCAAGACCTAAATTGCTTAAAAGTGTATTTACAAGATTAAGTGCGGTAAGATCTGCACGCTCGATGCAGTAAACTCTTACCTTTGCATCCACCTCGCCAAAGCCGAGAAATCCTTTTTTGGGCTGCTCAAGCACCTCATACTCAACGTTGCCTACAGGAACACCGAGTTCGTTTGCACCATTGTTAACAGCAGCCTCTATAGTTCTGCCGGTGGCTATAACTTCCTTATTCAAGGTTATGTCTTCCTTTCGTATGTCTTTAGTTATCCTCGTCATCCTTTAAAGGAGCGGGAGTGATAAGATCGTTTGAGCTCTTGGGCTCAGAAGGCTTCTTAGGCTCAGCCTTGGGAGCGGGAGCTATATCATCCTCGTCATCATCTACATGATGGAGAGAATTAGGATGGCGCTTATAGTTACCGGGCTTCTTCTTTTTGTTCTGACCCTTGCCGAGGATCTCCTTCTCTGCCTGCTGATAATCAGCTTCGGTAAATACGGGAAGGGGATACATCTTCTTGAGTATAAGCTGCTGCAATACGCTGAGAATATTCTGGAAGATCCAGTAGAGACCGAGTACTGCGGGGTACATAAACGCAAACCATGTACTCATAAGAGGCATCATCCAGTCCATGATGCAACCGGAAGCCTTAGCATCAGCGGTCTGCTGAGGCTGGTAAGAAAGCTTACGGATAAGAATGGAACTGAAGTATACCGTCAGGAATGTTACGACAGGAATGAGCAGAAGAAGCTCAAACTTAAGCTGAGGTGTTCTCGAAAGATCTATTCCGAAGAACGTAAGATCAGGGTTCTCAAAGCCCTTGTGTAAAAGATCCTTTACGAGGGCAAGGTTCTTTTCGTCCTTAAGAAGAGTTGCGATGGGAAGGTCACCGATCTGAAGCTCAGCGGCTGTAAGATAATCGCCCTTACTGCCCAAAACCTGACAATCAATAAGCCTTCTGCCTATCTCGGATATCTCATCAACGGTGAGATGACAAGTGTATCTCAAGGGATTGTAAATAACTCTGAAGAGTGCGAAGAGTATAGGCATCTGTAAAAGAAGGGGTAAGCAACCGGAGGCGGGATTGAAGTTCTCCTTTTGGTAGAGATCCATGATCTCCTGCTGGACCTTCTGCTGTGTTACCTTGTCGTTTCTACCTGCATATTTCTTTCGGATAGCAGTCTCCTTGGGACGAAGCTTTGCCTGCTTGATCATGTTTTTCTGCTGCTTAATGCCAAAGGGGAAGAGTATTATCTTCATCGCAATAGCAAACAGGAAAAGAGCCACTGCATAAACGGGAATCATATTATAGAAAAGTCTGATGACCGCACCGAAGGGTATTGCAAGCTTTTCCATCCATCCGTTCTTGGGCTCGTAATCGGACTTCTGCTTGATTATCTTGTCTACCTGAGGATTGTCCTTGTTAAATTCACATTTCTTATCCTCACAGTATCTTGTAACCTCAAGCTTGTTGTCCTTTTTCTCCTCTACATTTTCATATACCCATTCGTGTATATGATCATCGGATGCCTTTTTTTCCTTCTTTGCTGCAAAGGTAGAGAAGGTAAGGATCTGTACAAGCATTGTGATGATAAGCAATGCTATCATCAAGCCTGTGACCCTTTTGTTGATTTTTTTTGTGTTATTCATTTCAAATTCCGTTTCTCTGTATAGAAATTTGTTTCGGGCTGTGCGATTTTGGGTTGCGCCCGACTGCAACCGAGGAATTCACGGTCTGTAATTAATTCTTTGAGCGCGGATCTTTATCATCACGACGCTTTTTACGTTTTCTTTTGGGCACGGGATCGTATCCTCCCTTACAGAAGGGATTGCAGCGTATTATACGCCACAGGGTAAGTCCTAACCCCACGACTGCTCCCCATTCCTCAAACGCCTCTATCGCGTACTGAGAGCAGGTCGGTGTAAATCTGCAACATGGTCCTTTCATGGGCGATATGAATCTTTGATAAAATCTGACTAAACCGATAAATATCCATTTCATGTCAGCATATCCAGTCGTTCAAGCGCCTTCAATAAATCTTTTTTAACGTGGTAAGTTTTTGCGCCCACAGCCGCACTGCGTGCCACGATTACAATTAAAAAACCGCACTTAACGCCGCGTTCCGTATCTATCTCGCGGTAAGCATGTCGTATAATCCGTTTAACACGGTTACGCACTACAGCCCCGCCGATCTTCTTGGAAACAGTCAGCCCGATGCGGTTCATCTTGATTTTTTGCGGATGCGCCTTCTGTAATCTCTTGGCAGCATAGTCGGGTAATACATAAACGGCTGCAAGACGTCCTACATGCTTTTTGCCCTTGGCATATGCCTTGGCATAAAGATGATTCTCGCCTATTGCAACATATTTCATAGTTTTGAACCCGTATTACCGAAGCAGAAATCGGCTGTGCCGCTTTCTGCATTCGGAAAATATAAGTCGATTAATAAGTTAATCTTGCTCTGCCCTTAGCGCGTCTTCTCTTGAGTACCTTTCTGCCGTTAGCAGTAGCCATTCTCTTTCTGAAGCCGTGCTCCTTTTTTCTCTGGCGTTTCTTGGGTTGATAAGTTCTAAGCATTACGGTCTCCTCCTTCCTTTGAACAAAAAAACCATGTGTCAAACAATTATACCTTAAAGGGGATGCTATGTCAATAGTTTTACGAAAAAAATCTTTTTCAAAGCATTTATGTTTACAATTAGTTTTATTTTTCGTCTTTGTTACTGCATAAATTAACCCCTCTCCGACACGGAAAGGGGTCATAATTATAAAGATTATTCTTCGTAATTCTTGTCTGTAGCCTTATCAAAGATATCCATAACCTCCTTGGCAGGAGCCTTTGTGATAAGGGAAACAACTACACAAACAATGAGACATACCGCAAAGCCGGGAACGAGCTCGTAGATGCCTGTCTTGTCAGCTGCGGAAAGACCGAGAGCGATCCATGCAACAACAGTCGCACCGCCTGTGATGATACCGCAAACCGCTGCGGGATATGTAAAGCGTCTCCAGAAGAGAGAGAGTATAATAACGGGACCGAATGCCGCACCGAAACCTGCCCAAGCGTTGGAAACGAGGTTCATGATAGCCTGTGCACCGTCGCCGTTACTTCTCGCAATAAAGAATGCGATAACGGAAACTGCAAGAACCACAACTCTGCCTACCCAAAGCATCTCCTTATCCGAAGCCTTCTTCCTGAATACGGGCTTGTAGATATCACTTGTAAAGGAGGAGGAAGCAACGAGAAGCTGGCTGTCAGCGGTACTCATGGCTGCAGCAATGATAGCTGCCATAAGGATACCTGCAATAAAGCCGGGGAAGAGATCACGTGCCAGCTCGATGAACACTCTGTCCTGAGTAGAAGCAACACACTTCTCGGGAATACTGCTTATACCGAGAAGCTCCTGACCCATAAGGAGTCTGCCGAAATATGCAATAACTATGGCAGCACCGAGAGAAAGAACTACCCAGATGATTGCAACGGTAGCGCTCTTCTTAACCATGCTTGCCTTCTTGATGGACATAAATCTTACGATGATATGGGGCATACCGAAGTAACCGAGACCCCATGCAAGACCGGAAACGATCTCCTGCCAGCTTGCAGCAAAGAGATTCTTTACGAAGGGATAGTCTGCACCGTTTTCGTAATAGCTGTGAAGAGTTTTAAGGTTAAAAAGTGCAGCTTCAGAGCCGAGCTCATCGCCGCGTGTGCACACGATAACGATCGGCACTGCAAGAAGTGCAACGAGAATAAGCATGCCCTGGAAGAAATCTGTCCAGCATACAGCCTTAAATCCTCCGAGGAAGGTATACACAATAATGATGGCAGCGAAGATAAGAAGTGCGGCATCCTTGGAAATATCGAATACGGACTGGAATACAGTTACACCTGCAACGAAGCTGGAGGCAACGTATACTGTAAAGAATACAAGGAAGATAACAGCGCATACTATCTGAAGCACAGGATTCTTGCTGGCAAAACGATTGGAAAGATACTGAGGAACAGTAATAGCATCACCTGCAGCGGCAGAGAACTTTCTCAAACGCTTAGCAGTAAAGATCCAGTTTGCCGCAGTACCGATAGCAAGACCTATACCGATCCATGCCTGGCCGAGGCCGAATGCAAGAATACTTCCGGGAAGACCCATAAGAAGCCATCCGCTCATATCGGATGCCTGAGCACTCATCGCAGTTACCCAGGGACCCATCTGTCTGCCGCCGAGGAAGTAGTCCTTCTCATTGGAAGACTTTGATTTCATAAAGAAAAATATACCTATACCGAGCATTGCGGCAAAGTATAAGACAAAGGCTATAATTTCACCCATGATTTTCTCCTTCTAACTTTTCAAAAAATAATATATAAAACAATTATACACAACAACTTTGAAAATGTAAATACAAAATGACAAAAAAATTCAAAAAATATGAATTTTTATACTGTTTTCACAAAATTTATGCCCATCTGCTTTCTTGCCTTCTCCATAAGCTCAGCCTCCATGAGAGAAAGTTCATTAAACCGAGACATTTTTTCTCCCTTTATCTGATCGAGAAAGTCATTAACCTCATAATACATAACAGGCTTGCCCGCAAGAGTTTCATACTCCGTACGCTCGCCGTTACGCTTGACAATAGTTACAACAGTAGGCTTCGACACCTTGTCTATAAGTATCGAGCCGTCCTCGCCTTGAATCTCGCTTGCAAGCTGTCCCTGAGTTATCTTAGACCAGGTGAGTATCGCCTGCATACCCTCATAATTACATATCATGCTACCCTGACTGTCTATGCTTTCGGGCAGATAGAGAGCAGAGGCATTAAAGCTCTTCGGCATACCGAAAAGGTTGAGCAAAAGCTGTACGGGATAAACACCCAAATCCATAAAGGAACCGTTATGCAGGGTGGGGTCAAAAGCATTTTCCACTATACCGCATTTAAACTTATCATATCGGGAAGAATACTGACAGAAGGAAAGATTCACTCTTCTTACAGCGCCTATCTCGGAAAGAAGCTCCTTGATCTTTGAAGTGCCGGGAACATGGGCATTCATCATCGCTTCCATAAACACGACACCGTTCTGCTCTGCCGCATCTATCATACGAAGCGCGCCCTTATAGGTCGCGTTCATCGGTTTTTCACAAATAACATGCTTGCCTGATTCCAGCATCATCACCGCCTGATCCTCATGACAGCAATTAGGACTTGCAATATAAACGGCGTCAATATCATTATCCCTTGCCATCTCATCCAGGTCGGTATATACTTTTTCTATTCCATATTTATCAGCAAAGGCTCTACCCGTTTCATAATTGCGAGAGTACTGGGCATATAGCTTTATCTCATCAAACATCTTCATCGCAGAGAGCATTTCGTCAACCACAAAATTTCTGCCGATAAGTGCTACATTTATCATATTCTTTTCCTTCTATTTTTATTATTTAACATATCAAGGATAGTATAACTTATAGAATTTACAATGTCAAGGGCATATATTTTTCTTCATTTACGGTTGACTATTATGAAGTAATATGATAATCTAAATATGTAATAAATTTTTGAGGTGATCAAATGAAATCAAATGCATTATCCCGGATCATAAAAATTGTGCTTTCGGTTCTGGCAGTGTTCCTTCTCTTCTGGTTCATGCTGCCTCCCCTTAATCCGAGAAGCCCTCAGTTCTGGATATTTCTTATCTCCTGCATACTTGTATGCCTGGCAATAAATTTCTTCTCGGCAATAGTTATGTATTTAAAGGAAAATACAGAGGGTGGAAAATTTCATCCCAGAAAGCCGAGCTTCTCCAGCTGGGGAAAGATCTTAAAAATAATCGGTATAGTATTCATTGTTATAGTGGCGATACTTATAATAGGAAGCATTATCGGCTCACAACTCTTTAATGCAGGAAAATATAACAAGCTTATAGCCTTTGAGGAGGGCAACTTCACCGAGGATGTAAGCGAGATAAAGAAGGATCAAATCCCCGTAGTTGATAAGGACACCGCCTCCCGTCTGGGCAAGCGTAAATTAGGAGAGATATCCGAATACGTATCTCAGTTCGAAATCATGGATATCTATACACAGATCAACTATCACGGCAAGCCCGTAAGAGTAACTCCTCTCATCTATGGCGATATAATCAAGTGGTTCAACAACCGTTCAGAGGGTATCCCCGCTTATATTATGGTGGATATGACCACACAGAAGGCTACTATAAACAAGGTAGAAGACGGCATCAAATATTCTACAGGCGAATATTTCATGCGTAACGTTGAGAGATATCTTCGCTTCAAATATCCCTCAAAGATATTCGGCAACATATCCTTCGAGATCGATGAGGAAGGTACACCATATTGGGTAGTATCCACGGTTAAGTACCGTATCGGTCTCTGGAGCGGTAACGATATC
>SVTI01000037.1 GCA_015063855.1 Oscillospiraceae bacterium | reverse complement strand
GATTTACAGACCAAAGAACAGTAAGGTTAGGTTCGGGGGAAGGACCGAGGTTCTTTAAGGTGTGGAGATATCTGTAAGACATCTTTGTGACCATATGACGGCCGTCGATAGCAACACCGCCGATAGACTCTGTTACCCACTGGGGATCGCCGGAGAAGAGTGCATTGTACTCGGGAGTACGTGCAAATTTAACCAGACGGAGCTTCATTACGAAATGGTCAACCATCTCCTGGATCTCTCTCTCTGTATACTTGCCCTCCTTCAAATCACGCTCTGCGTAAATATCAAGGAAGGTGGAGGTACGTCCGAGGGACATAGCCGCACCGTTCTGCTCCTTAATAGCAGCTAAGTAACCGAAGTAGAGCCACTGGATAGCTTCTTTAATATCGTTAGCAGGCTTGGAAATATCAAAACCGTAGGAAAGAGCCATTTCCTTGAGCTGTCCGAGTGCTCTTATCTGTTCGGAAAGCTCTTCTCTCTCACGGATGATGTGCGAGTACATAGCAGAACGGGTCGTTTCCTTCTGTTCTAACTTATCCTCGATAAGTCTGTCAACACCGTAGAGTGCTACACGACGGTAGTCACCGATGATTCTGCCTCTGCCGTATGCATCGGGAAGACCTGTGATGATATGGCTGGAGCGACATGCTCTCATTTCGGGGGTATATGCATCAAATACGCCAGCGTTGTGAGTCTTACGGTGTACTGTAAAGAATTCCTTTATTTTGGGGTCGATAGAAAGACCTCTGTCGGCCACAGCCTTCTCTGCAGTACGGATACCGCCGTAGGGCTGAAAAGCTCTCTTAAAGGGCTTATCTGTCTGGAAGCCTACTATCTTTTCCTTTTCCTTGTTAAGATAACCGGGACCGTGAGATGTAATAGTAGAAATTACATCGGTATCCATTTCAAGAACACCGCCCGCCTCTATCTCCTTACGAGAAAGCTCGGAAACCTGTTCCCAAAGAGCTTTGGTATCCTCTGTTGCATTCTCGAGAAATTCGTCATCACCATCATAGGGTGTATAGTTGTGTCTGATAAAGCTTCTTACATTGATTTCCTTTACCCAAGTACCATGCTCAAAGCCTCTCCATGCTTCGTATTTGTATTCCATGTCTTTTCCTTTCCATAAGGGTATAATTAAGATATTTATTTTTATCGTTAATATTATAATATAGCTTTTTTACTATTTCAATAAATACTAATTACTAAATATAATATATTATATTAACATAAATGTACAATTTACCGAAAAACTTTTTAAGTATTATTTTTTTGAAAAAAATATGTTAATTTTTGACCTTTTAAAAAATAAAAGAAGATAGCATTTACCTAGTTTTTTCCTATCATTGTGACGCGGGATTTTAATGGGCATATTCTGTAATTGAGCCCCATTGAAAGGAGGCTAAACATGAACAGAAACAGATGGTCACAACATCCCTTTGATCGATACGAAAATGACAATTGTCCCCACAGAAACGACAACAGAGATGAAAGAAGATTTCAATGTTGCGACAATAACGAAATAATATGTGCCTGCTGCCCGCCCGGTCCTCAAGGCCCTCAAGGCCCTGCGGGTCCTCAAGGTCCCTTTGGTCCTCAGGGTGAAACGGGTGCTACAGGCCCTCAGGGTCCTATCGGATTGACCGGTCCTCAGGGACCCCAAGGTGAGACCGGTGCTACAGGCCCTCAGGGTCCTATCGGATTGACCGGTCCCGCCGGTCCTCAGGGACCCGCAGGTGAAACCGGTGCTACAGGTCCTCAGGGTCCCGTTGGTCCCGCAGGTCCTCAGGGTGAAACCGGCGCTACAGGTCCTCAAGGTCCCATAGGTCCCGTTGGTCCTCAGGGCGAAACCGGTGCTACAGGTCCTCAAGGTCCTATAGGTCCCGCAGGTCCCCAGGGTGAAACCGGTGCTACAGGTCCTCAGGGTCCTATCGGATTAACCGGCCCCGCCGGTCCTCAGGGACCCCAAGGCGAACCCGGTCCTGCCGGAGGAGTACTCGGTGCAGCAGATTTTTATGCATTAATGCCCGGAGATAATGCAGCAACTGTAGCTCCCGGTGCAGATGTTGAATTTCCTCAGAACGGTCCTATACTCAATACTGCTATAACCAGAGCATCCGATTCGTCCTTTACACTTACCGATATCGGTGTATATCAAGTACTCTTTCAGGTAAGTGTTACCGAAGCAGGTCAGCTTGTTCTCACATTGAACGGAGCAGAACTTGACTATACGGTAGTCGGAAGAGCAACGGGAACATCTCAGATAGTGGGTATGGCATTGGTAGAGACTACCACAGAAAACGCCTTGCTCACCCTTAGAAATCCTGTAGGAAATGCAGCAGCATTGACCATCACTCCCGGTGCAGGCGGAACAAATCCCGTTTCGGCTCATCTGGTCATCACACAATTGTCATAAAACAAAGAGGCTCACACGAGCCTCTTTATATAATACCATTCGGGAAGTACTTCAAAGCTTCTTGTCTCCCCTTTATACGAAAAGGTCAATCGGTATGACCATAGCATGGGCGACTTAATATTATCCTTGGCTCCGTATTTGCCGTCACCCACGAGCGGAAACCCTCTCGAAGCAAACTGGACTCTGATCTGGTGGCTTCTTCCCGTATGCAGACGTACACGCACCTGTGAGCGTTCAGCTGCATTCAGTCGCTCAAACTCAAGCCTTGCTTTCTTTACACCCTTACGCTCGCGGTCAACTGCATATACCTTGTTTTTACGTGAATCCTTCCAAAGAAGATCTGTCCAATCCCCTTTATCAGGCGGTGTACCGTAGACCTCCGCGATATATTCCTTTATCAGTTCCCCGTTCTGTATCATCCGCGAAAAATCAGCCGCTGTTTTTTTATTTCTCGCGTATACCATGACACCGCCCACATTAAGATCGAGACGGTGAAGAGTATATATCTCACCCGAAAAATCCTTCTTCAATTCTTCGGGCATTCCTTTCTCTGAGTCAATACCTACAGGCTTTATACATACTATAATATTATTGTCAGAATATAATATCTTCATTTCTTGTACCGTTATCGTTTATTTTCAATACTATTATAGCATTAAGAATAAAATAATTCAAGTTATTCTGTATTTCTTTTGATTGACTAAAGAATCGAAATATGATAAAATAATAACAGAGGTGAAAAAAATGATTAAAAAACATATAAAGCTTCTGACAATAACGACAATAATAACACTTGTTCCCATCATCATAGGTCTATTGCTTTGGAACAAACTTCCCGAAAGCGTGCCTACTCATTGGGGATTTAAGGGCGAGGTTAACGGGTACTCGTCCAAGAGATTCGCTGTTTTCGGACTTCCCCTTATCATGAGCGCTTTACAATGGATATGTGCCGTAGCAACATCACACGATCCCAAAATCACAGTACAGCACGAATCGGTATGGAAGAGCGTTATATGGATCTGCCCGATAATTTCGCTGTACATGGGTTTTATGATATATTCATCTGCTCTCGGTAAAAGCTTTCATGTTTACAATGTACTCTGTCTCTTTATGGGCATTCTGTTTATATATCTTTCAAGGATCATTGCCGCCGCAAAGCCCAACCGTACTATAGGAATAAGAATAAAATGGACTCTTTCAAACGAAAAAAACTGGAGTATAACACATCGTCTTGCATCGAGGATTTGGCTTGTCGGAGGTATTGCTATGCTTCTTTGTATATTGTTACCCCATAATCTCATGCCTTGGTTTCTCGTTTCTATCCTGCTTATCTGTACAATCATACCTGTTATTTATTCATTTATACATCGTAACGAGCATTAAACTGTCAAAAATATCAACTAACAGAGATAGGTCACATCGGCTTTTCCTATTGGGTAATAGAGAGTATAGATATCCTCGGCATATATACCTTCTGTGTTCAGTATCTTGACGAATCATATAATTATTATACAGTTACTATAGCTTAACTGCATATTTACTTGACCTCCGAGTATACTTTATTATAAGTATATTCGGAGGTTTTATATGAAAACAAATCTACTGCGTTGGCAGTTTTCAGGCTTTATATTTACGGGAATTGTCGGAGTTCTTCTCCATTTTCTGTATGAATGGTCAAATGAGAATAAATTAGCAGCAATCTTTTCGGGAGTCAATGAATCCACCTGGGAACATATGAAACTGCTGTTCTTCCCCATGCTTATATTCTCCTTGATCGAAGGATTCCTTATAAAAGAAAATTATATAAATTACTGGGGTACAAAGCTTAAGGGTATACTTTTGGGAATGCTTATGATACCAACTATTTTTTATACCCTGAACGGAATGTTCGGCAAGACCCCCGACTGGCTTAATATTACAATATTTTTTATAAGCGCTGCTATTGCTTATTCTTATGAAACTAAAAAGCTTAATCATCCAAACGCTTTATATATACCCCCTGCGGCAGTGCTTTTAATACTGTCTGTAATAACGGCTTTATTTATCAAATTCACCTTTTCTCCACCGCATATTCCTCTCTTTAAAGACCCATTGACATATTCGTACGGACTAATGCAATATTAAAATAAAATAGAATTATTTGTTGATATTTCATAACTCTCGGCAGAGGTGTCGCCAAGACAGAAAGCTTCCCTGCAACTTACAACAGTATGCATGTAACCAATTCTGTCGGTGCTTCTATTATCTCACCTGTCAAGGATCAGGAAAATTACGGTACCTGCTGGGCTTAAGCGGCAAGCTCTGCAGTTGAAACGGTATATTTACGTAACTATCCCGTTAGCAATATTGACTTTTCAGATGTTCAAACCCCATATTTGGAAATATGCTCGGAGTAACCGACCCTACCGACGGCGGTTGAATAATCAAATAAAACAAGCCTGCAAATCAGCAGGCTTGTTTTAATGCTGATGTCGACAAGTTTCTATTTTCAAACTATAATCTTCCTTTGGGCAATTGTCAGTTGTATTGCAGATCTCAATAACCGAATTCAATATTCCGTGTTCTTCTAACTCCTCTCTTACCTTTTCCTTTACTTCGGGATTTTCGGATATTACGTGCATCATCGCAAAATGTATATTTCCGTCAAGAGTCCATAAATGCAGATTTTTGATATCACTTATACCTTCTATTCTCAAAAGATGCTCTTTAAGCTCCTTGATATCACAGCTCTCGGGTGTTTTTTCAAGGAAAATATCAAATATCTCTTTCATATTTTTCAAACAATTAAAAAGAATAAAAAACGCCACACCCAAGGACATTAACGGATCTATAATCCTGATATCGGTAAAGCGCATAACAAGGGAACCAATAAGCACAACTATCCAGCTGAGGACGTCTTCGAGCATGTGAAGATTAACCGCCCTCTGATTCACCGAATGCCCTCCGTGAGTAAAATATGCGGCAGCAAAATTTACCGCCGCACCAATAAGTGCAACCACTATCATACCGTTATAATCTATTTCTACGGGACAAACTATCCTTCTTATTGCGTTATAAACTACTGCACATGAACCGAGAATAAGAATCGAGGTGGTCACAAGTCCGCCTAAAACCGAGTATCTTGCATAACCGAATGTATGCTTTTCATCTCTTTCCTTTCTGCTCTTTTTTTCAAGAAAATATGATATACCTATACTTGCGGCATCTCCTATATCATGCACGGCATCCGAAAGTATAGCGATACTGCCTGTAAATATGCCTCCGATAAATTCAAATACGGAAAATAGAAGATTAAGCAAAAATGCCGCAAGAATTTTTCTTTCGCTTTTCATAACTCCTCCATTGACTAAATCAAGAATATGTAGTACAATATATTCGTAACCGAACATATTGTTCAATAATATGTTATGCGAAAAAGAACGAAAAATCAATATATAAAAATACCCCTGTGTTCAAAACCGAACATTTCGGGAAAATTGTACGGAGAAATATGGACAGACGGCAAAGAAAAACAAGAGAAGCAATATTTAAAGCATTCACAGAGCTTTTATCCAAAAAGAGCTTCAACAATATAACGGTAGGAGAGATAATCGCAAAGGCAGACGTAGGCAGAGCCACCTTTTATGCTCATTTTGAAACAAAAGATTATCTTCTGAAAGAGATGTGCCGCGAGCTTTTCTGTCATATATTCGATTCGGAAAAGGGCTTGAACACTCACAGACACATTTTTGAATGCGAAGCCCCCGATTCGGTTTTCCTACATCTTTTTATGCATTTTCAAAAGAATGACAATCATATACTTGACCTTTTAATCTCAGATAATAACGAGCTCTTTCTCAGCTATTTCAAGGCAGAATTAAAGGCTCTTATTGAGAGCAGAAATGAGCTTTTCACCAGTAAAAAATCTCTTTCTCTGCCCCATACCTTTTTTGTAAACCATATTGCCTCCTCCTTTGTAGAAACCCTCAAATGGTGGGCGGACAACGGTCTTATGCAATCGCCCGAAAAGATATATGAATACTTTTCGACTGTGATTTAAAATTCAATATTGAATTTTAAATCTATATATGTTATAATAGCCTGCAAAACAAATTTGGAGATTTAAATGACTAATACCGTTGACATGACGGTGGGAAGCCCCACCAAGCATATTTTAAAATTCGCTCTGCCCCTTATCGTAACGAATCTGGGACAGCAGCTGTATATGGTAGCCGATGCGGCAATAGTAGGCAGAGGTGTAGGTGTGAAGGCGCTGGCGGCAGTAGGTGCTACCGACTGGGTAAACCTTATGTTTATCTGGATAGCTATAGGCTTTACACAGGCATTTTCAAGCTTTATTTCCCGTTATTACGGCGAAAAGAACTATGAAAGAATGAATAAAACTATCGCTATGTCTACCCTGCTCTGCATCATTATCGGCATAGTGCTTGCAATATCGGGAGTTGTTTCGGCAGGTCCTCTGCTCAAGCTTCTGAGAACTCCGAAGGATATAGAATCGGGTGCGGTAATATATCTTACGATAATGACGGGCGGTATGCTCATAGTTACCGCATACAATATGGCGGCATCGGTGCTTCGTGCCTTCGGTAACGGAAGAGCTCCCCTTATAGCGATGCTAATCTCCGCCGTACTTAACGTTGGTCTTGACTGTCTTTTTGTATTTGTATTCGGCTGGGGTATCGTAGGTGCGGCAATAGCATCCCTTACGGCACAGCTTTTTTCCTTCCTTTACTGTCTGATTGAGATAAAAAGGATCACCATAATCAAGCTGACCAAAGATTCATGGAAGCCTGACTTCAGGCTTATAAAGGACTTACTGTTCTTCGGAGTTCCTATAGTTACGCAGTTTATTGCGATCGCCGTAGGCGGTATAATCCTGCAATCCTCTGTAAACGATGAGGGCAGTATATTCGGCGCTGCTTATACCGCTACCAATAAGGTATATGCGCTTCTTGAAAGTACAGCTATTTCAATAGGTCTTGCCTGCTCCACCTACCTTGCACAGAACTACGGCGCAGGTAAGATAAAACGATTTAAGAAGGGCGTTGTCACAGGTGAAATAATAGTATTCGGCTTGGCTTGTGCAGTCATGGTAGTGACCTTCCTTTTCCGTGAGCCTGTCATGAGGCTTTTTGTTGACACGAGCGAGACAGGAGGGCCCAAAGCCCTTGAAATAAGCATTCATTTTCTTAATATACTGATCGTATGTCTGCCCATACTCTACTCTATACATATATTCAGGAACGCCCTTGTAGCAATGGGTATAGGTCTATGGCCGATGCTCTCGGGGCTCTCCGAATGTGTATGCCGTGTGCTTATGGGTAAGGTCGCAATTCATTCTATGGGAAGCGATGCACTCTTCTATGCCGAGCCTCTTTCCTGGATCGCAGCATTGATATTCGTTATTTTCCCGTATTTTTACTATAGAAAAAAGATGTTGAAATACTGATTTAAGATTTAAAACCGTTGCGGTTCTACCGTAACGGTTTTCTAAATTATTTACCGATATTTTTATGATGGATTGTCGAGTAAAAAATCCAAACCCGACCATCAGGTGATGGTAAAGCATACCTGTAAGTTTAATAATCAAAATAAAACAGAGCATGGCAAACAAACCATACTCTGTAGTTTTATCAGATTTTGATTATCTCCCAAGGAGTGATTATGCCGAGCATTTTTTCGTTTTTGCTACCTGTGGAGGTGACGATGGCAAGCTCGGTACGGACACCGCTCTTAAGAACCTCTTCTATTCTTTCTTCAAGCTCATCGGCATAGGAATCCGATTTTACAAAGATAAATTTATTTGCCTTCTTGCTTTCAAGGCAGATATGATCGTATATATCCGAAAAGCGCAGATCCTCGCTGAGAGAATCAATACCCTTGACAGCAATATAGGAAAGGAAGGAATCAGTATCAAATATGCCTACAACAACACCCTTGTCATTAAGTATCGGAGTACATCTGTAGGATTTTTGGTACATATAGCCGAGGGTGTCCCTTACCTTACCGTTAAGGGGCTGCCAGTATACGTCCTTTAATTTTATCTGTATCTGATAACACTTAGGGCGGTTCTTTATCCTTTCGATAAGAGAGTCAAGAAACTCTATCATAGCGTCGCTGGGTTCTACGGCAAAACAGTTATTGACCTTCTTCTTGTGGCTTAAAAGGTTTCTGACCTCCTTACAGTACTGAAACTCCTCTCTGTAATTTTTGAACTGCTCCTTATTCATAATACAGCTCGTTATAGAGTCCTCGTTTCTGAGATCGTATGCGAAGCGTACCGCCTCCTCAAGCTGCTTATATTTATCTATAAATCTGTCAGCGTTAGTCATAATATATGCCTCTTTTCTATTCTTTGATTCCAAACATCTTCACAGCCTTACCCATTCTTTCAACGATCTTGACGTTAAAGGGACAGCGCTTTTCACAGATGCCGCATCCTATACATTCATCAGCCGTCCTTTCAAGAGCGAAATAATGCGCCTTGACGCTCTGCGCCGGTCTGCCGTCAAGCTCTACAAGGTCAAGATACTTATTTACCGATGCTATATCTATCATTGAAGGACAGGGTAAACAATGGTTACAGTACATACATCTGCCCGAAGCATTGAACATTCCAAGCGAGCCTAACACTCTGCTGTGATCCCTTTCTTCATCGGAAAGCTTGTAGTATTCAACAGCACTTTTCACCTCGCAAGGCTTCTGCATACCTACCATAACCGCGGCAACCGAAGGTCTGGTAAGGGCATAATTTATACATTGAGCCTCGGTCATAGCTACTCCTAATGGTGAACGCTTTTCTGAAAGCAAGGTCCCCATGGCAAGGGATTTCATTACGGTTATGGCAACACCCTTTTCCTCACAGGCACGGTAAAGCTCGGCGCGGGCATTTTCAAGAGTAAGAGCTGAATAATCCTGCTTTTTGCCCTCGATAACCTCGTTGAATATCTCGGTCATATCTCTTTCCTTCGGCACAAGATCATATGCGGGGTTCAGAGAGAACATCAAAACGTCGATAATCCCCGTTTCTATAGCCTTCTTTGCGGTTACCGGGTCATGGGAGCTCATACCGATGGCACGTATAACTCCCTTCTCTTTTAATGAAAGCACGTACTTCATTATTTCACTTTCCAAAAGAGTGTCCCAATCGGTTTCCTTATCAACAAAATGGATAAAGCCAACGTCAATATAATCGGTTTGCAATCTCTTTAAAAGATCCTCAAAGGCTTCGGTGCATTCCTTGATATCACGGCTGACCTTATACTGTCCGTTTACCCAGCATGCGCCTATATGCCCTTGAATTATCACATCCTTTCGGCGACCCTCAAGAGCCTTGCCTATATTCGTACGAACCTTCGGCTCACTCATAAAAATGTCAAGGAAATTTATTCCCTCTTCTATTGCGGCATCTATAACACTTTTAACCGTTTCATATTCCTTCCCCTGCAGATGCTCACATCCGAGGGATATCTCACTTACAGTTATACCGGTTCTGCCTAAATTCCTGTACTTCATATCCTGCTCCGTTAAATTTGATATATAAATTATAACACAGTTGAATTATAATTTCAATTATTTTAAATTTTTATATTTGAAAATTCATTATATTATGATATAATATTTTCAATGACAATAAAAGGAATCCGAAATATGAAAAAAACATTACTTACATCACTATTGGTATTATCCTGTCTTCTGATGCTCTCATGCTCAAAGGGCAACGATAAAAAGAAGCCTGCCGAGACACCCGTAAGTGTCGAGACAGTCACGTCCGATTCGATCTCGGAATATACAATAGTTTATCCGGATTGTATGGGTACCTACGCTGAGCGTTTCACCCCCGAAAGATATTCAGCTCTACGTCTTAAGGCTATGATCGAGGAAAAATTCGCTATATCTCTTACAACACAAAGCGACCGCAATGAGGCAACGGCAAAGGAGATCCTTATTGGTAACGCACGCGGTAAGGATATTGCTGCGACAGAGGGCTTTTCGATAGTCAAGAGTGAAGGCACTATATCCGTTAATGCAGGAGGAATATTCCCCTATTCATGTGCCTTTGACGCCCTTGTCTCAGAGCTTGGAAAAGACGGTACAATACCTGAAGCTATCGATATCTCAGAGGATAAGGTGGCCCTTTACGATACAGAAAAGGACTTTGTTTACATAGACCTAACCGAAAAAGAGTTTACGGTGCCTGAGTATGCGGTAAAGAGCTTGACTATCAACGGCAACGATATCTCCGAATACAAGATAATATACCACGTTTGGGGCAGTCCCACAGAGCCTCATTTCGGACTCAACGAGGAATATGCCGCACAGCAGCTCCAAAGATATATAAAGCTTGCTACAGGAGTAGAGCTTCCTGTTGAAACGGACGAAAGCGAGCCTACCCAGTACGAAATAGTAGTGGGCATAACCGACCGTGAGGGTGACGTTATAGATAAGATCGACCGCTCCGGCTACGGTGAGGAGGACACTCTCATAAAGAACGAGGGAGAGCGTCTTATTATAAGCGGTGCTCAGAGGAGAGGAACTATCTATGCTGCATACACCTTCCTTGAAAAGTATCTCGGAGTAAGATTTTTTGCCTCTGACTGCGAGGTCATATATAAGGCTGACTCGATAGATATATCCGATATTTTCTACGAGCACGTATCGGATATGGAGTTCAGAGATTCCAACCAGAGGACAATGCAGAACGGTGAAATAGCCTCCAAGCGTAAGCTTAATTCCAACTTCCGCAGAATAATGAACTACAAGCAGGGCGGAACCTTCTCCTTCGCCTGCGAATTTCCCCATACCATGGGTACGGTGCTTAAGCTCGATAATGCACCCGGTCATGCACAGCCCTGCTTCACCGATGAAGCGACCTATGAAAAGGCTCTCTCGGGTGTTATGACCCTTCTCGAAAGAAATCCGGACTGCAAGTTAGTTTCGGTAACACAGAACGATGATTATAACTATTGTGACTGCACCGAATGTACAAGCATTATAAATGAGGAGGGTGCTATCTCGGCTCCCCTTATCAGATTTATCAACCGTCTGGCGGATGACGTTAAGGATGATTACCCCAATGCAAGGATACTCACCTTTGCCTACTGGTTCTCCGAGGATCCGCCCAAGACCGTACCCCGTGACAACGTAATAATAATGTACTGTCCCATCGATTCCTGTTGTGCCTGTGCATTAAACGATCCCGATTGCCAGACCAACCATAAGTATGCAGAGGATCTTGAGGGCTGGTGCGAGCTTACCGATAATGTTTACATTTGGTATTACGTCGCTGAATATACTCAGAATGACACCATCCCCTTTATGGATTTCGAGTCGATCTATGACAATTATCAGTATTTCCGCAGTCTTGGTGTCAAGGGAATGTTCAATCAGGGCTGGATGGACAATGAAGGAAACGAGTTTGACGTTATGAGAGCATACCTGCTTTCCCTTCTTATGTGGTATACCGATATGACAAAGGATGAGTACAGAACTGCGATGTATGAGTTTATAGATGCATATTACGGCGAGGGCTCAGAGGTAATAAAGGAATATTTCTACGCTATGGAAACGGCCTCCGAAAATAAGCACTTCGGTCAGTATGCTACTGTGAACGGAATCCTCGATACTGCAATTTTAACAGAGCTTTCATCCGAAGCTGATATGTGGTGGGAAGAGCTCAACGCATACGAATATCCCCGCAATGAGGTAAAGCAACATATAACAAACCTTTATTTGGGCTATAAAAAGATAAAAGAAAATTTAGGATAATGAGAATCCCGCGATCATGAAAATCGCGGGATTTAATTATTTGATTATTACAGCAGATATCGGTGCAACCCTTCCAATGAAGTCCTTGCCCGTAATCATATCCTTGCCCTTAATATTAAGCGTTACAGGTGTATCGCTCATATTTGCACAAACGGTAAGCACGGTGTTATCAAGGGTTCTCTGATATACGATATAACCGTCACCGTATTCGGTAACCTTGAAATCTCCCTTTACAAACACAGGAGATCTTCTTATCTTGGCAAGCTTTTTATAATGGTCGAGTAATTCCTTACATTCCCTGCCCCAGGGATAAGTTCTTCGGCAGAAGGGATCTCTGCCGCCTTCAAGCCCAACCTCGTCCCCATAAAATACCGAAGGTACTCCGTAAACGGTGTACTGTATAAGCGACGCTATCTTCATAAGCTTTATTCCCTTGTCATACTCCGCTTCGGTCATATAATGGTCGGAAAGCTCTTTATTGGAAAGCTCCTTATATCTCTTATCACCTAAAACAGTGATTATTCTCTCTGTGTCATGGGTACCGATAATATTCATAAGGCAATCGGACACACACTTGGGATATGAGGAATATATGTCGGTCAACTCATCGGCAAGTGCTTTTGAATCCCCATTTAAAATAAACTCAAGCAGGGCCGTTCTGAAGGGATAGTTCATAACCGAATCAAGCTGCTTGCCCTGAAAATAACTGCGACGGTTACCATAAGCAATCTTATCGGCGGCATTTTCCCATACCTCGCCTATAATAACGGCATCGGGATCAACCGACTTTACGTTCTGCCTTAATTCATGGAGAAAATCGTCGGAAAGTTCATCAGCCACGTCAAGGCGCCAGCCTCCCGTCCCCATACCGACGTATTTTGTGCAAACACCGTTTTTATCGGTAAAAAATTTTCGGCATTCCTCGGTCTTATGATTAAGCTTGGGAAGAATATCTATATCCCACCAGCATTCATAACCCGCTTTTTTCTTTTTATCAAAGAAGTACCAGTTGCGATAAGGAGAATCCTCACTTTGATATGCACCCACCGAAGGGAACTTTCCGTATCTGTTAAAATAGATACTGTCATCTCCCGTATGATTAAACACACCGTCAAGAATAACCCTCATCCCTTTTTCCCTTGCCTTTTCAACAAGTTCGCAAAAGGCTTCTTCACCACCGAAAGCATCATCTATCTTCAGATAATCGGCGGTATCGTATTTATGGTTTGATGCGGCACAAAATATCGGGCTTAAATAGATGATATTTACGCCAAGACCTTCCAGATAATCAAGCTTTTCGCTTATTCCGAAAAGATCTCCTCCGTAAAAAAGGTCATTCTTTACCGAAGCTCCCGGTATTACTCCGTATTGGGAAATAGGAGCAAACCAATCGTTTTCGTTTTCTGCATCTTCCCTTACTTCGGCTTTTCCGCTCTTATAAAAACGGTCGATGAAGGTGTGATACATCACACCTCCTTTAAACCATTCCGGGGTTTCAAAATCATCGGAATAAACAAGCATTCTGAAGTCTGTTCCGCTTTTGGGAACAAGGTTAAAATCAACGTTATTTACAGAATCGGTAAAAAGTGTATCAAGACCGCGAAGCAGAAGGATACTGTAATAATAAAGACCCGCACCGAGCGCTGACATATCAAGAGTTAAGGTATATCTTCCGCACTCCTCGGTTATAAACGGAATATCACGGCACCCCTCACCGTCACGGTGAAAGCGCATAACCGCAGAACGTACACCGTAGCTGCGAGGTACGTTCAATGTAAAATTAACCTTTTCGGATACCGAAAATGCTCCACGAAGTGAAGCATCTCGGTTTGTATATTTAGTAAGCGTTATCTTATCCCCGGATATCAATTCATCCGAAAGCTTAATAAGCATAAATTACTCCTTTATCATGCGCTCAATACCCCAGATACGCTGAGCATATTCGTTTATGCTGCGGTCTGCGGCAAATTTACCTGCACCTGCAATATTCATAAGCGCCATCTTATTCCATTTGTCACGCTTAAGGTAGGTCTTGGACGCAACCTCATGAATATGTCTGTAGGATTCAAAATCAGCCATGCACATATAGGGATCGTGAACAAGAAGATACTCGGAAAGATGCGAGAAGGACTGACCGTTATAACCCGCATTGAGACTGTTAACTATATACTGAAGTCTTTCGTTTCCGTTATAGTAATCTGCACTGCGGTAACCCATGGAACACAGGTCATCCACTTCAGGTGCGGTAAGACCGAACATAAACATATTCTCCTCGCCCGCTTCCCTTGCCATCTCAATATTGGCACCGTCCGCGGTACCGATGGTAAGAGCACCGTTAAGCATAAGCTTCATGCAACCCGTACCGCTTGCTTCCTTTCCTGCAAGAGATATCTGCTCTGAAATTTCTGCCGCAGGAACGAGTTTTTCGGCTAAAGTTACGTTATAATCCTCCATGAAGAGAACGCGGAGCTTCTCGGAAATACGTTTATCCTTTTTTATCTCTTCGCCGAGGCACCAGATAAGCTTGATTATCTCCTTTGCCATTCTGTATCCGGGCGCAGCTTTTGCACCGAAGATAAAGGTCTGAGGCAAAATGTCCGCATTAGGATTTGCCTTTAACTCCTGATAAAGACCGATGATATGCATAGCATTGAGAAGCTGACGCTTATACTCATGTAAACGTTTTATCTGAACGTCGAAAACACTGTCGGGATCAAGCACCTCGCCCGTACGCTCCTTTACTATGTCGGAAAATGCCTTTTTATTGTTTTTCTTTATTTTTTCCAATCTTTCAAGAACGCTCTTATCATTTGCAAACCTGCGAAGATCTGCAAGAGCTGTAGGATCCTTGCGGTAAGAATCACCTATACATTCGGTAATAAGAGAATCAAGCTCGGGATTGGAGTAGGAAAGCCAACGTCTGTGAGCAACACCGTTTGTAACGTTATCAAACTTTTCGGGCCACATACGGTAGAAGCTCTTAAAAGTGGAATCCTTTAAAATATTGGAATGTATCTCTGCAACACCGTTAATATGGTGAGATGCAACGATGGCAAGGTTAGCCATGCGTACAACACCGTTTGAAATAACAGCCATTTCGGAGATCTTATCCCAGTTACCGGGATATTTTTCCCAAGCCTCACGGCAGAAACGCTCGTTTATCTCCTTAACTATCATATGGATTCTGGGAAGCCAGAGAGCAAAGAGAGATTCGTTCCAAGTTTCAAGCGCCTCGGGCAATACCGTATGGTTGGTATAGGAGATCATTCTTGAAACGATGCCCCAAGCCTCATCCCAACCGAGGCAGTAATCATCCATAAGGATACGCATAAGCTCGGGAACGCAGAGTGCAGGATGAGTATCGTTTATATGAACAGCCGCTTTGTCGGCAAGAGTTCTGATGTTGCCGTATACCGCCATATGGTCACGAACAATGCTCTGACAGGATGCACTAACCATGAAATACTGCTGTGTAAGGCGAAGGAGCTTTCCTTCGTAATGGTTATCCGAAGGATAAAGAACCTTGCAGATTATCTCTGCATTAACGGATTTTTCAAGAGCTCTGCGGTACTGACCCTCTGAAAAGAGATTCATGTTGAAATCATCGATATCCTCTGCCTTCCAAAGTCTTAACTGGCTTACCGCATCGCTATTTGCACCGCTCATCATCATATCATAGGGTACCGCCTTGATCTCATCCGCATTTTCATAAATGATTTCAAGTCTGCCGCTATCCCAGCTTTCCTTGATCTGTCCGCCGAAGCGCACACGGAAGGTTCGATCGGTACGCGGAACGAGCCACACGTCCCCTCCGGGAAGCCAGTTGTCAGGCATTTCAACCTGTGTGCCGTCAATTATCTTCTGCTTGAAAAGACCGTATTCATAGCATATGGAAAATCCTGTAGCAGGATAATCGAGAGAAGAAAGAGAATCCATAAAGCAAGCCGCAAGTCTGCCGAGACCGCCGTTACCCAAGCCTGCATCGGGCTCGCAGGTATAAAGATCCTCTAAGGTATATCCCGTTGAAGAAAGAGCTTCTTCATAAACCTTATCAAGTCCTAAATTACAGAGATTGGTCTTAAGAGATCTGCCTACAAGAAATTCCATGCACATGTAATATACACGCTTTGCACCCTTTTCGTTAACACGGGTCTTAAACGCCTGTCTTTTTTCGGAAAGAATATCGCGTACCGTAAGAGCACACGCTCTGTAGAGCTGTTCCCTGGACGCTTCCTTTACCGAGCATCCGAAGCTTCGCGCAAGTTTTGTTTCGATATTTGCTTTTATATTTTTTACTGTCATTTCTTTGACCTTCCATCAATTTGTAAAATAATATATAATAATATCACAAAACAAAGAATTTTGCAATAGTATAATAACACAAAGAACGGTCTTAAAAGGACCGTTCTTTAGTATTATATTCAAATTTCGCCGTATAATTCCATATACCTTCCGGCAGACGTACCCCAGGAGAAGTCTGTCTTCATAACCTTCTGCTGTAATTTACGGAACGCCTTCGGATCACGGTAAAGCTCGTACGATGCACAGATCCTGTCATAAAGCTCTTCACAGGAATAATTTGCAAAAGTGAAGCCATTGCCCTTGATCTCACCTTTATCCACCCAATATCCCTTGATGGAGTCGGCAAGACCGCCCGTTTCACGTGTTATCGGAACAGCACCGTAACGGGATGCTATCATCTGAGAGAGACCGCAAGGCTCACTCTTTGAGGGCATGATGAAGAGATCGGATGCCGCATATATACGCTTTGAAAGCTTACGGTCATAGGTTATCATCGCTCGAACCTTATCGGGGAACTGCTTTTCAAGCTCACGGAAATAATTTTCATATTCACCGTTACCCGTACCGAGTACCACAAGCTGAATATCCTTCTCCGACATAAGTCTATAGCCTATCTCGCATACAAGATCCGTGCCCTTATGTGCAACCAGACGTGAAATGATGGAATACATGGGAACATCGGCTCTCTCGGGAAGTCCTAATTCCCTCTGCAGAGCCAATTTATCCTCGGTCTTACCCTTAAGGCTTCTCCACATAAATTTCTTCGCTATATCGGGATCAGAATGGGGATCGTTATAGATGTAATCAATACCGTTAAGGATACCCGAGAGCTTATATGAGTGCTCCTGTAAAAGAGCCTCAAGACCATGAGCGTATTCTGCCGTTTGAATCTCCTTGGCATAGCTCGGACTTACAGTAGTAACACGATCGGCACATACTATAGCCGCCTTCATAAGATTCATGGAATTATTCCACTCCATAAGACCCACGTGCTTCCAGTCAAGACCGTAAACATCTGCAAGAATTGACATATCATATTTACCCTGATACTCGATGTTGTGTATGGTAAACACAGTTTTTATGTACTCATATCCCGCCTTTTCTCTATAGCAGAGATTGAGATATACCACGCTCATTGCACTCTGCCAGTCATTGGCGTGGAGAATATCCGGATAGAAACCGATATGAGAAAGCATCTCTATAACCGCAAGAGAGAAGAACGCATATCTTTCGCCATCGTCCATATGACCGTAGAGAGTTCCGCGCTTGAAATAGTATTCGTTGTCAACAAAGTAATAGATAACTCCGTCTTTTTCAAGGGAAAGTATACCGCAATACTGCTTTCGCCAGCCTAAATTAACAGTAAACACTGCTTCGGTCTTCATCTGTGCCCGCCATTCTTCCGAAACCTTATCATAAAGAGGAATAACACAGCGCACGTCAACCTCCTCACCTGCATAGCTCTTAAGAGCCGCAGGGAGACTTCCCATAACATCACCCAAGCCGCCGGTTGCGGCGAAGGGCATACATTCACTGCCTACGTATAAAATCTTTTTCATATAACTTCCTTAGATCATCTTTCCTTTTGTAATGTAGAAGGGCATACTCTGATGTCCGCAAAGAGTAACACCGTCACGAATAAATACGTTTTTATCACTTATTACACAATCAAGCTTTACATTTTCTCCCGCCCATGTATCCTGGAGAAGAATAGAATTTCGTACTACTGTTCCCTTCTTAACGTGAACACCTCTGAAAAGTATAGAATTTTCAACCGTACCGTCTATCTTACAGCCGTCCGCAATAAGAGAATTGGAAACCTTTGCATTCTTACCGTACTGCGTAGGTGCCATATTACGGACCTTGGTAAGGATCGGTCTGTCCTTATCACAGAAGAGCTCGTCTCTGATTCCCTCTTCAAGTAACTGCATATTGGCTGTGAAATATTTCGCAACGTCACCTATTTCAGCACAGTAACCGTTATAACGGTAGGTCTTATATACAGCACCGTCATGACAGAAGGGCAATGCCTGAGAGTAGAAGCCCTTAAAACCGTGAGCGATTGAATTGTTAACCAAAGAAACAAGGAAGGTTTTTGTTATAACAAGTATATTCATGCTCACGTCACACTTGCCGCGTGCAAGAGCGGTATTCTCAATAAATTCGCTGATATCACCGTTTTCATCCGATACAACTATTGTATTTGCGCCAATCTTAACGTCATCACCAAATTCCTTTTCGCGAACAACAACGGTAACGTCTGCTCCTGTTGCCTCGTGCTTGTCAATAACGGCGCGAAGATCCATATTACATACAACATCGCTGTCAGAGAGAACGATAAGATCCTCAGAGCAATTCGATATGTATTCCATTACACCCATAAGCGCCTCAAGACGGCTAGTATACAGCTTTTTGGCGAGGGGACTGTCAAAGGCTGTTATAAAAGGAGGAAGGAGCATTACACCGCCGTTTCTGCGTGCAAGGTCCCAGTCCTTTCCCGTTCCGATATGGTCTACAAGAGAACGGTAATTATTGTGAGTAACAACGCCCACCTTGGTTATACCGCTGTTTACCATGTTTGAGAGAGGGAAATCGATAAGTCTGTATCTGCCACCAAAGGGCAATGATGCCATGGTACGGGTAGCGGTCATTTCGGGAATATTTTTATCGTGAATATTTGAAAAAATCAAGCCTGCTGCTTTCATATTGGCTCCCCCTTATCTAACGTCGGGAATCATGGATCCCGCTTCAATCTTTTGTCCATCGGCAATATTCGTCTGTGCACCGATAACGGTAACGTCAGGTGATGTATCCTTGCTTGAACCAAGTACAACACCTGCACCGACATGAACCTCGGAGTCAAGTATTGCATAGCTTACGTCAGCTCCTGCACCGATATAACAGCCGTTAAGAACGACGCTGTCACGAACCACAGCTCCGGGCATTACGGTAACGTCACCGAAGAGAACCGAATTCTCTACTGTTCCGTAGATCTTACAACCCTCGCTGACAATAGAATTCTTTATCTTTGCACCCTCACCGATATATTGGGGGGCACGAGCACCGTGTCTGGTGAATATTCTCCACTTTTCATCAGAAAGAGAAAATTCGGAATCCTCGCCTAAAAGATCCATGTTTGCTTCCCATAAGCTTGAAAGGGTTCCGACATCCTTCCAATAGCCATCAAAACGGTATGCAAACATTCTTTCCTTTGCAGCGAGCATATTGGGAATTATATTCTTACCAAAATCGTTTGCCGATTCGGGATCAGCGGCATCTGCGGTAAGATAATCAAAGAGCTTATCCTTATTGAATATATAGATACCCATAGATGCAAGGGTGGAATCGGGATTCTTGGGCTTCTCTGAGAATTTGAAGATGCTGTCATCCTCATTCACCGACATAATACCGAAGCGGCTTGCCTCCTCAAGGGGAACGTCGATGACCGCGATGGTACAATCAGCATTATTCTTCTTATGGAATTTAAGCATCTTGGCATAATCCATCTTATATATATGGTCACCCGAGAGGATAAGCACGTAGTCCGCATCATACTGATCAATGAACTTCATGTTCTGATATATAGCATTTGCCGTACCCTTATACCAGTCAGCAGAATCCTTACCCTGATATGGAGGAAGTATCTTTACGCCACCGTATGTACGGTCAAGATCCCAGGGAAGTCCGTTTCCTATGTAGTCGTTGAGTACAAGGGGCTGATACTGTGTAAGAACACCTACCGTATCAATACCCGAATTTGTACAGTTGGACAGCGGAAAGTCGATAATACGATACTTACCGCCAAAGGGAACTGCAGGCTTTGCAACGTTTTGTGTAAGTGCATATAAACGGCTGCCCTGACCGCCTGCTAAAAGCATAGCCACGCACTCTTTCTTTTTGAACATTTCAGAACCTCCTTAATGGTTGATGATATATATGTTCATATTTATATTTTCTTTTTTCTGATAGGATTCTTTCTTTTACATTTGATAATAAGCGCACCCATAGGCGGAATATCGCAAACTATCGAATAGGGTAAGGCTTGCCATGGAATAGCATCGCTTTTCATAATGCCGTTCTCCACGCCGAAGCCTCCGTAACAATTGCTGTCGGTGGAAAGCAGCTCTTCATAACTACCGTTATAGCCGACACCAACACGGTAACCCTTGTGGCAGACGGGAGTAAAGTTCATTATAACAGTAAGCTCTCTGCCCTTTTTGTCGAAGCGTCTGTATGAAATAATACTTTCGTCACGGTTGTCGGCATCTATCCATGAGAAGCCTGCCCAGCTGCCGTCCTGCTCCCAAAGACAGGGATTGTCAAGATAGAGATGATTAAGCCGTGCACAAAAGAGCTGGAAGCGTGCGTGCTTCTCATAACCGAGCATAAACCACTCGACACTCTCCTTATAAGCCCACTCTCTGAACTGTGCTATCTCGTTTCCCATGAAGCTCAGCTTCTTACCCGGCAGGGTCATAAGATAGGTCATAAACAGCCTTGCTCCCGCAAACTTGGTATCGTAGTCACCGGGCATCTTGTCCAGAAAGGACTTCTTTCCGTGTACGACCTCATCATGAGATATGGGAAGGACGTATCTTTCATTAAAAGCGTACATCATGGTGAAGGTAAGCTTGTCATGCTTATATTTACGGAAGAGGGGATCCTCCTCGGCATAGGCAAGAGTATCATTCATCCAGCCCATATTCCATTTCATTGTAAAACCGAGACCTCCTCTTTCAAAGGTGGTCATGTCCGGCCATGATGTGGATTCCTCAGCTATGGTCATAACATCGGGACAAAACTGCGCCATAGCAGAATTGAGCTTTTGGAAGAAGGCAACCGCCTCAAGGCAACGGTTATCACCGTACACATTGGGAAGCCAGTTATCTCTTCCGAAATCGAGATAGAGCATAGATGCCACAGCATCGACACGAAGTCCGTCTATATGATATTCATTAGCCCAGTATAACGCACTTGATATAAGGAAGGATTGAACCTCTTCCCTTCCTACGTCAAAGCGTCTGGTACCCCAGTCGGCTTGCTCCATACGGTCTGCGCCCTGATATTCGTAGAGATAACCTCCGTCAAACTCACAGAGCCCGTGGGCATCCTTAGGAAAATGTGCAGGCACCCAGTCAAGGATAACACCTATCCCTGCGGTATGCATTATATCAACAAACTCCATAAAGTCCTTGGGAGTACCGAATCGGGAGGTAGGGGCAAAATAACCTGTAACCTGATAACCCCATGATCCGTCAAAGGGATATTCGGTTATGGGTAAAAGCTCGATGTGGGTATAACCCATCTGTATAACGTAGGGAGCTAATTCCTCTGCTATTTCCTTGTATGTCAGAAGAGTACCGTCGTCATGACGCTTCCAGGATTCAAGGTGTACCTCATAGATGTTTATCGGTTGGGAATAAACTTTCTCACGGGTAAACTTTTTCTTTCTGATCTGCATCCATTTTTCATCCTGCCAGTTATAACCCGAAATATCGTAAAAACGCGATTCGGTTTTGGGAGGAAGCTCAGAATAGAATGCATAGGGATCACTTTTGTATATCTCCCTGCCCTTATTGACAAACAGATATTTATAATTATAGCCGTCACCGAATCTGTCGGCGGAAATTCTGCATTCCCATATTCCCGCATCGTCCACAGAGTACATGGCATCTTCCCTTGACCAATTGTTAAAAAGTCCTGTGACAAAGGCGGCGTCTGCGTTGGGCGCCCATACACGGAAAATATACTCCCCATTTATAAAATGCGCACCGAAATACTTATATGCAAAATAATTTGTTCCCTCATGAAAAAGATAAGGTGCCGCATTATTCTGTATATTATCCATTGCGCATCACTCCCTAACAGTATATTATATATTATATATATTATACTATAAAA
>SVTI01000036.1 GCA_015063855.1 Oscillospiraceae bacterium | reverse complement strand
GTTCTCTGTAGAGCTTATTAACAGCGGCTTCTATACCTTCTGGATAAAGACGCAGAGCTCCGAGGAGTATATCGAAACGGTAGAGCTTAAGCCCCTTGCCCTTGAGGTACTCTCTGATGGCTTGACTATTACCGTATACAACCTTGAGGAGGTCAAGGATTACCTTATCTCTAAGGGAAACTATGATAATTATTCCGATTGCAGAAGCAATCAGGTGGTAAGCGTATCCGCTTCAAGGATAGAAGGAAAAAATGAGTATTCCTATAAGGTGCAGGATCAAGGTGAATATACTGTTGCCGTGCGTTATAAGGATACCGCAAAGCCCCATTCTTTCTTCCATGTTACTATCTCTGTACCCACACCTACATACGAGGATAACGGCTTGCAGGTCAAGGTAGGAAATCTTACCGGTGTCAAGGTCATACGTACCGCTTACGGAGACTACAATACCGTAGGCGAGGTGAAGAGAGCCGAAGGCAGCAGAGCATTCTCAGCGAAGGAGGTACTGAAGGGTCTGACTGAATATACCATACAGTACCGAGAGAATGGAAGAGTTACTGTTGGTGTTGTATATAACAACGGCTATGAAGAGCTTTATAAGTACGACGTTGCCAAGAGAATTCCTACTGTTGAAAAGAATGATCAGACGGTGATCTTCGGTAATCTTGAGCATCTTCAGAATATCCGATATGCCAAGGGTGTATATTCTACCTCTTCCGAAATAAAGAATGCCGAAGGATCTGTTACGATCAAGAAAACAGAGGTTGTAAATAACGAGGTAAGCGTTACACTTGAATACGGAACCTATTCCTTCTGTGTTCAGTATGACGATGAAAGCTACAATTACTATACCTTTGAGATAGCGCCCCTTGCTCCTACTGCATACGGTATACATATTTCCAATGCATTTTCGGATAATATGGTGCTTCAACGTGATGAACCTCTGAGTGTATGGGGTACAGCCAAGTCTCCTGCAGGCACTACCGTTCTTTGTGAGATAAACGGTGAAAAGGCAGTAGGTGTGGTTGATGAAAACGGTCAGTGGAAGGCAACATTTACAAAGACTTTCCCCTACAGCACTACGGGAACGGTGCTTACCGCAAGCTGTGCAGAGGGTGTACTTTATATACGTGATATTCTGTTTGGGGACGTATATTACGTTATGGGACAGTCTAACGTATTCTACAGTATAGGTCAGCTTCTTCTTGACCTTGAACTCAACAAGATTTCCAATCAGCTCAGCATCGATTACAGCGATGCGAGAAACATTCGTTTCTTCCGAATGTCGAGTGTTTCCTATCTGAATTGGACAGGAAATTATGCTCAGGGAACCACCTCCGAGTTCATTGATGTTTTCAACGGCGAATACTGGAAGAAGCCGAGTGATATTGGTAAGCAGGTTGAAACGTACGCAAACTTTACTCCTGCTACTCCGCAGTATGACAGAGATACAATAGATCGAAATGTTTTTTCTGCTCTCGGCTATGTTTTTGCATTCAATATGTCATGCAGAAGTGAGATACCCGTTGGTGTCATAGAGGTTGATGCATCGGGTCATCCATTGATGACCTTTGCTCCCAACGAGCTTGCTGATAAGTGGGGAGATGACGTTGTTGACGAAGCAACGGGAATCCATCATTACAATCTCAACGGTGCGGATGCACCCCAATGGAAAACAAGATTTGCATACAATCAGCAGATATATCCCCTGAAGAACTTCTCTATTGCAGGTATTGTATGGTATCAGGGTGAGAGCGATTATATCAACACCAGAGAATCTCAGGGTATATATGCCGATACCTTTGCAACTCAGTTTGCCGAGCTTATGACATATTTCAGAAATAATTTCGGTAACAGTGATTTCCCCGTATATATGATAGAGCTTGCTACTACCTTCAGTAATGA
Source organism: Oscillospiraceae bacterium (assembly GCA_015063855.1). GTDB lineage: Bacteria > Bacillota > Clostridia > Oscillospirales > CAG-272 > RGIG7300. The sequence goes on along the minus strand of SVTI01000036.1, from coordinate 21,137 downwards.
CGGTAAAAATGCATATATGGACTTTGATGCGGTCAAGACCGAGCTCGGTACGATTCCGCAGATATTGGATGATTGCTATATAGTTTCATCCTCGGATTTCTGGTATCATTATACGTGGCAGAATAATATCCATCCATATATCAAGCATCTTCAGGCGTTCCGCCTGACCGAGCTTGTGCTCTCAAGACAGAATAATTGTGAGAATATGGACTACGTTCACGGTCCCGTATTCCGTGAAATGGTTTATGAAAACGAGCACAGAGCGAAGGTTTACTTTGATTACGTAGGTGACGGTCTTCGTACATCCGATGGTACGGGGTATCTTAAAGGTATTGAGATATGTGTACTACACAACAGACAGATGGTATGGCTACCCCATGAAGGACCGATTATTACGGGTAAGGATAATATTACCATTGATGCGGGAACCTTCATCCTCGCAGGTGTAAGATATAACAGAACTGCCGAATCGGTATTTCCAAAGCAGATAAATCTTTGCAGCTCTATCGGTATGCCTGCGATAGCGTTCGTTGAATACAATGCCGAAAAGATAAGCGAAATACTTCCCAAAAAGTATTTTACCTTAAGCTTCGACGACGGCGTAACTCAGGATGCAAGGATAATTGAGATATTGAACAAATACGGTCTTGATTGCTGCAGCTTCAATATCAATACAGGACTTCTGGGTGTTAACTGGAGCTGGGTCGGCGAATCTATCGGCAAGCCCTGGCTTTCTCATCTGAGATTCACCGAGGATGAGATTAAGTCCGGTATATATGATGGCTTTGACGTACTTGGACACACCAGAAACCATCCGACCTTGAAGGATTATGATAATGATATTGAAAGGATAGTAGATGAGGTAGAGGGCTGTGCGGACGATATAAAAGCACTAACGGGTACAAAACCTGTCGGTATGGCTTGGCCCGGCGGAGATGACAGCCGTACTCCCTATACGGTCAAGGCTGTATATGAGAATACAAGTATACGCTTTGCTCGCGCCTATACTCCTACATATACCTATAATCTGCCCGATTATTTCCTTGATTGGCATCCCAGCTGTCATATCTTCGCTCCCGGACTAATGGAAATGGCGGAACGTTTCGTCGAGGCAACTCCCACAAGAGATATGCTGTTCTACGTATGGGGACATGGATATGAGCTTGACCAGGAGGATTTCTATGATGAGTTCGAGGCGTTTATAAAGTATATGGCAGAGACTGAAGGCGGAGTAACCTTCGTAACTAATACAGAGTTCTATGAGCTCTATAAGGATCAGATACCCTCATGCATCTATCAGAATATGAATTAAGAAAAAGGCTCATGTGAGCCTTTTTCTTTTTGGTTACTTAACATACAGCAGCAGATCGTAGTTGTTGTATAGTGTCTCCACCTCGGTAAATGTCTTGATGAAATGCTCCGAGAGTCTGTGATTGTCAAGTTCTTTGGAAATGTTCATGAGTCCTCTGTAGCTGCGATAAACACTGGAGAAATCCTCTGCGTTGTATTCAGACATAATATCGCAGTATTCCTTTAAGCTCTCGGAATCGCGAAAGCCCTCTAATTTACCGAGTCGTACACTTGCCTCAGTATAGTTGCCTTCGGTAATAGACGAAATCGCTTTATAATATCCCACGGTATCAATAAGTAACTGGAGTACCACAAGGACAGAGATAGCAATAATGGTATAAATAATTACTTTTTTGGTATTTAAGGAACTTTTGCGTGTTGTCTGCTTCGCTCTTACAGAGGGGATATAGGGGGATCTTTTAGGGATAATTGAGTTGTTGGTTGAAACACTATTCATTGTTTTTACCTCCTTGTTTCTTTCTGATTATATTATAAACAAAGAGGTGTCCAATAAAACGGACTTGCGAAAACTTTTTTTCTGTGATATAATGTATCAGAGGTGAAAAATATGGCAAGATCGTATAATCAGAAGGTAAAAATACTCTATTTGCTTGATATTTTGAGAAATCAGACGGATGAGAAGCATCCCATTACCACTGCTGAGCTTATAGAAGAGCTTGCGAGACAGGGTATCAAATGCGAGAGGAAAACTATATATGCAGATATAGAATGTCTTATCAATTATGGCTTTGACATAGTTAACAACAAAGGCAATTATTATATGGCAAGTCGTGAGCTTGAGCTTGCAGAGCTGAAATTGCTTGTTGATGCGGTACAGTCATCAAAATTTATAACCGCAAGAAAAAGTCAACAGCTTATACATAAGCTCTCTAACATGGTAAGTAAATACGATTCAAGTGAGCTTAACCGTCAGGTCTATGTTTCGGGCAGAGTCAAGACCATGAACGAGAGTATATACTATAATGTAGATAAGCTACACAGTGCCATGAACAACAATCGTGAGATAAGCTTTAAATATTTCGATTGGAATTATAAAAAAGAGAAGGTGTTACGTCATGATGGCAAGGTGTATCGAATGTCTCCGTGGTCACTTTCCTGGGATGATGAGAATTATTATCTTGTGTCGTACGATGCCGAGGAGGATATGATACGTCATTTCCGAGTAGATAAAATGGTCAATATCAGTGAAACCGCAGAGGAGAGAAAGGGAAGAGAAAGATTTTCGGAGTTTGATTCTGCCGCCTATTCAAAGCAGGTGTTCGGGATGTTCTCGGGCGAGCCCGAGTTTGTGACTCTCAGATGCAAAAAGCGTCTTGCGGGAGTTATGATAGATCGCTTCGGAAATGATATCACCATGATATCGGTAGACGAGGATAACTTTGAAATGACGGTAAAGGTTGCGGTCAGCCCTCCCTTCTTATCATGGGTCTGTCAGTTTGGCGGAGACGTAAAAATCATTTCTCCCGATACGGTTCAGTATGCAATTAAAGAATTGGCAAAGAATATCATAGATTCTTATAATTAATTCAAAATACTATTGAAAAATAAAGAATAAAGTAGTATTATATATGAATTTTATTTAAAGCGTAAAACTCGAAATATCAAAAATATTTAGCTATAGTTTTTAGTTTGTTGAATACGGAATGCAGAGGACTGCATTCCCTACAAATGTTTAGGTGCTTGATTTTCTGTACGAAGAAAATTTATTGATTTATTTGCGGAAGGCAAGGGTCTGCCTTCCCTACAATTCGATACAGTAAACTCCCCGATAAACTATAATTTATCGCTTAGCTTATTTCGGGCACTAAATTTAAAAATAATACAATGCTCCAAGCCCGAAGAGCAGGGTGAAGGGTGAAACCCTTCCAAGCCCGAAGCACAACTCATTTGCAAAACAAAAACCGACAGACTAAAAATCTGTCGGTTTAATTTATTGATATGAATATTTCGGGAAGTGAACTTTGAATTTGATCAAGCTTTAAACCCGAAACGGATGGGTGCAGGGTGGAATCCTGCGCTTACTTCTTGAGAGCGATAGCTGCCTTAGCCTTAGCTGCGATGTTTTCAGCGGTGAGACCGTACATCTCAAGCAGCGGAGGAACCTTGCCGGAACGGCCGAACTGATCCTCAACACCTACGCGGAGCATAGGAACGGGACAAGCTTCACAGAGAGTCTCTGCTACAGCAGAGCCGAGACCGCCGATAATGTTGTGCTCTTCAGCTGTTACAACACAACCGGTCTTCTGAGCGGAAGCGATAACCATGTCACGGTCAAGGGGCTTGATGGTGTGGATGTTGATAACCTCAGCATCGATACCCTCGTTCTTGAGGAGCTCCTTAGCTTCGAGTGCCTTATGAACCATAAGACCTGTAGCGATGATAGAAACGTCCTTACCCTCGCTCATCATAACGCCCTTGCCGATCTCGAACTTATAGGTAGCCTCATCGTAAAGGGTGGGGATAGCGAGACGGCCGAAACGCATGTAAACGGGACCGTAGAAGTTGATTGCAGCTTCAACACAAGCCTTAGCCTCGATAGCGTCAGCGGGGTTGATGATTGTCATGCCGGGGATGGTACGCATGGTAGCGATATCCTCGTTGCACTGGTGGGTAGCACCGTCTTCACCTACGGAGATACCTGCATGGGTAGCACCGATCTTAACGTTGAGGTGGGGGTAGCCGATCATGTTTCTAACCTGCTCGTATGCTCTGCCTGCAGCGAACATTGCGAAGGTAGAAATAAAGGGAACAACGCCTGTAGAAGCAAGACCTGCTGCTACAACTGCCATGTTGCCTTCTGCGATACCGCATTCGAAATGTCTTTCAGGGAACTTCTTCTTGAAAACGCCTGTCTTTGTAGCTGCTGCAAGGTCAGCATCAAGAACTACGAAATCATACTTTTCACCAAGCTCGGCAAGCGCGTTACCGTAAGCTTCTCTGGTTGCTATCTTATCTGCCATTTCGTGGTACCTCCTTAGTTGTTGGCAGTAAGCTCTGCTACTGCCTGGTCATACTGTTCCTTGTTGGGTGCGGAGCCGTGCCAGCCAACCTGGTTTTCCATGAAGGAAACGCCCTTACCCTTAGTGGTCTTACAAACTACGCAAGTAGGCTTGCCGCTTGTAGCCTTGAAGTTTTCAACAGCTGCTTCGATCTCGTCGAAGTTGTGACCGTCGATCATAACAACGTTCCAGCCGAAAGCTTCAAACTTCTTATCGATAGGAGTGGAATCCATAACCTCTGCGATGGGACCGTCGATCTGGAGACCGTTCCAGTCTACGAATGCACAGAGATTGTCGAGGTCATAGTGACCTGCAAACATAGCCGCTTCCCATACCTGACCTTCGCCGAGCTCACCGTCACCGAGAATTGTGAATACTCTGTAGTCCTTGTTTCTGATCTTAGCGGAGAGAGCCATACCGCAAGCAGCGGAGATACCAAGACCGAGAGAACCGGAAGACATATCAACACCGGGAGTACCCTTCATGTCGGGGTGACCCTGAAGGTAGCTGTCGATGTGACGGAATGTCTTGAGGTCTTCCTTGGGGAAGAAGCCCTTTTCTGCTAATGCACCGTAAAGTGCGGGAGCTGTGTGTCCCTTAGAGAGTACGAATCTGTCTCTGTCCTCCCAGTTGGGGTTGTTTGCGTCAACATTCATTTCCGCAAAATAGAGATATGAAAGAATATCAGCTATTGAAAGCGAGCCACCGGGATGACCGGACGCTGCACTGTGTACTGCTTCAAGAGCGCCGAGTCTGATATTGTTGGCATGCTCTTTAAGCATTGTCAATTTTGCCTGTTCCATATTTTCCTCCTGAAATATATATAATTATAATTTTTACATTATCCTCTATATTATACTACTATTTTACCCTGTTTGTCAATTGTTTAATAAAATATTTAAAATATAAAAAGATAATATTTCATGAAACGAAAATTAAGTTTTTATGAGGAGAGAGACAATGGGCGATGCTTGACAAAATAAATAATATTATATATAATTTATATAATAAATATTTAACTGCGAGGTAATTAAAATGATTTCAAGAAAACAGTTCGGTACAATGCCCGACGGCAAGGCTATTTTTGCTTATACAATGACAAATACAAGCGGTGCTTCCGTTAAGATCATGGAGTACGGCGGAATAATTATCGACATCTATGTTCCCGATAAGAACGGTGACTTTGCAGATGTTACCTGCGGCTATGAGACCCTCGAGGATTACATCAAGGGCAACCAGAACCAGGGTGCGCTTATCGGCCGTTACGGCAACCGTATCGGCAAGGGTAAATTTACTCTTAACGGCGAAGAAATTCAGCTTAATCTTAATGACGGTAATAACCACCTCCACGGCGGTCCCACAGGCTTCGGTAAGCGTGTTTGGGCAAGTGAATGCGAGGAATGTGAGGGCTTTGACAAGCTCACCCTTACACTTCATTCTCCTGATGGTGATGAAAATTATCCCGGCAATCTTGACGTTACTGTAGTTTACACCTTTAATGAGGAAAACGAGCTCACCATCGACTACACAGCTACCACAGACAAAGACACACTCTGTAATCTTACAAACCATGCATATTTCAATCTTGCAGGCTTCAACGGCGGCGATATCTGCAACCATAAGATCATGATCGATGCAGACAGATATACCGAGACAGACGATGAGCTTATCCCCACAGGTAATCTTCCCCCTGTTGAAGGAACAAAGTTCGATCTCCGCAAGCCCACCATGCTCACCGAATACTATGACGATAACTTCTGTGTCAACGGCGAGGGATTCAGACAGATAGTTGACGTTGTTGATACCGTTTCCGGCAGAGGTATGAAGGTTTATACCGACCTTCCCGGTGTTCAGCTCTATACAGGCGGCTTTATGGGCGGCGATATCCTCTACAAGAGAGGTGTTAAGTCCGAGCCTCATCACGCATTCTGCCTTGAGACACAGTGCTGGCCCGACTCTCCCAACCACGAGAACTTCACTAACACCGTTCTTCGTGCAGGGCAGACCTACAGAACCACCACCAAGTATGCATTTTACTGTATCTGATTAATAAATCGTTATTCAATCAACTGATTTTTTGATTTTCGTCATATAATCATCACATAAGATGTGTAAACTAATAACATGATGAAGATTACAAGAAAGAGGTGTAAGCTATGGATAAAGAATTTGAAAGACCGACCTCCGATGAATCGGTAAACAATGATATATCCGAAAATATAATCGAAAATGAAGTTAAGGCTGAGGAGACGCTTCCCTATGAACAGCCCGAGCTTAAGACTCCCACTCCCATAAATGAGAGTGATTTTGTCAGACCTACTCCCATTCCGGAGCATAAGGTTGAGAGTACAGAGGAGAAGAAGGACGCAACAGTATCGGTTTCCCGTCCCGCTCCTGTTTCTCCCGTTGTACAAAATAATTACAACACATATAATCCCGATAATGCAAACGGGGGCGGTGGTATAAGAACCACCTACGTTCCCGATCCCTCCCGTATGTCGGCCAATCCTCAGTCCTATTCCGCTTATCAGGTGAACAATCCTGCCAAACCGACATATTCCTATCAGACTCCTCTTACACCTGCTAATAATGTGCAAAGGGAGGAGAAAAAGTCCAAGAAAAAAAACACGGGCTTTTCTGCCGGCAAGGCGGTTCTTATGATTGGAGTCAGCGTTATTCTCTCCCTTGCTCTCAGCATCGGAGGAACCGTGCTTCTTCTTAAAAACGCGGAGGTAAACGGCGACGGCGAGGTTGAGGTTGCAGGTATCACCATTATTACCAACAAGACCGCATCCAAAGATAATACCGCGGACAGAACCAAGGATAAGAATGGCGAGAAGGAAGAGGATGTAAAGAAGGATAATCCTCCCCTTAATACCACATTGTCGGGTACCATTGTAGAACAGCCCGAAGGCAGTGTGGCAGGTGCGGTCCAGATTGCCGCAGATTCTGTGGTTGAGATAAGCACAGAGGTGGTTACCACCAGCTTCTTCTACGGTGAGTACGTTCAGAGTGGTGCCGGCAGCGGTGTTATAATAGACGCTGAGAACGGATATATCATAACCTGTGCCCACGTTATCGACGGTGCATCCGCTGTTACCGTTAAATTAAGAGACGGTACCCCCTACGAGGCTGAGATAATAGGCAGTGATGCACAGACGGATATCGCTGTTATAAAGATCGAGGCAGAGGGACTTAAGGCGGCTACGCTTGCTGACTCTGATGATATAGTAGTGGGTCAGACCGCTATAGCTATAGGTAATCCTCTCGGAACTCTCGGTGGAACCGTTTCCAGCGGTATAGTAAGCGCTCTTGACCGTGAAATTACTATAGACGGTCAGAAATATTCGCTTCTTCAGATAGACACTTCCATCAATCCCGGCAACTCCGGCGGCGGTCTCTTCAATGCTGCAGGCGAGCTTATCGGCGTTGTAAACGCTAAGTCGGGCGGTGCGGAAAGCGGTACTACCATTGAGGGTCTTGGCTTTGCCATTCCGATGAATGATGCAAAGGCTGTTGCCGACGATCTTGTGGAGCGCGGATTCGTTAAGCGTCCCATGCTCGGTATCAGCATTGTTGAATATGACGGCTCACAGAGTGTTGATCGTGCACTTTATGACTATATCTATGTAGGCGGCTACGGAGTTTATTTCCTGGAATATATGGGCGAACAGGAGGGTGACCTCAAGTTCGGTGATAAGATAGTAGCTGTAGATGATACAGAGGTATCTACAAAGGGTGAGATATCCTCTATACTCTCAGAGCATAAGGCAGGGGAGACCATCAATGTTACAGTTTCGAGACTTAATAAGGAGACCGGACGAAGACAGATGAAGACTGTTGAGGTTACTCTTACAGAGGCCGAGGAATAAAAGCATGAAATACAGGGCGGCATAGAGCCGCCCTTTCGCCAATAAGGAATAAATATGTATAAGATACTTGTATGTGATGATGAGCTTCTGATACGTAAGCTTATCAGAAAATATGCTGAATTTGAAAATCATAGGGTAGAGGAGGCCTCTAACGGAATGGAGGCCGTTATGCTCTGCCGTCAGAATGAATATGATATTATAATTATGGATATCATGATGCCCGAGCTTGACGGCTTTTCTGCCTGCCGTGAGATACGCAGATCCTCAAATGTTCCGATAATCATGCTTTCTGCCAGAGGCGAGGAATATGATAAGATAAACGGCTTTGAGCTCGGTATTGACGATTACGTGGTAAAGCCCTTTTCTCCCAAGGAGCTTATGCTCCGTATCAATGCGGTGATGAAAAGAAGCTCTAAGCAGACAAAGGAGAATGAGGTGATCACGATAGAGGGACTGTCAGCGGATATTACAGCCCGAACCGTTACGGTAAACGGCGAGAGGGTGGAGATGTCCCCGAAGGAGTACGATCTCTTTTTCTATATGCTTAATAACCGCAACGTTGCCTTGACACGTGAGAGACTTATAACCGAGGTCTGGGGCTACGATTTCTATGGTGATGACAGAACTCTCGATACACACATTAAGCTTCTTCGCCGTTCCTTGGGCGAATACAGCAGATTTATAGTAACTTTACGAGGGGTAGGGTACAGATTTGAAGCGTAAAAACAAAAGGGCAGGTGCTGTCCGCGGTATCGGTATAAAGTGGAATATCTTTTTGTATCTGCTGATATTTGCAACCGTTATTGCAGCGGTACTCTGGCTCTGCGAGATAGTTTTTCTTGACGATATCTATAAGAATATTAAAATAAACGACATAATGGGAAGTGCCGAGGAGATAACCGAGGTCATCGATTCTCCGAATGTAGCGGAGGATATCTCCGAGATTACATTGAAGAATGACAGCTGTTCGATGGTGTTTAAGAAAAAGGACGGATACCTGTTCCCCATTGAGCCGATATACTGTAATATGGCATTCGGCGAATGCGTTATTCATAACGGTAACAGAATGAATGCCGAATCCTTTCAGCGTATCTACCGCTATACTGAAAAGGAGGGCGGCGAGGTTTTTGTGACCGACGAGAACCTCTATTCTCTTATAACCGAAAATGACGAGGGTGAGGAGCTTTTTATCCTTATCGGAAGCGAGATATCTCCCGTTTCCGCAACAGTCGGCACATTAAATAAAATACTCATCGTTGTAACGGTGTTGCTCTATGCCCTTGCATTTGTCCTTGCAATACTGATATCCCATTGGGTAACCAAGCCCATACGGAATTTGACATATTCGGCACTTGAACTGGCCAAGGGAAATTACAATGCCGATTTCAATTCTGAGGGTTATCTTGAGATAGCACAGCTTGCCGAGACCTTGAATTACGCGCAGAGGGAGCTGTCCCGTGTTGATTCGCTTCGCCGCGAGCTTATAGCGAATATTTCCCACGATCTCCGTACACCTCTTACGATGATAGGAGGCTACAGTGAGATGATGCGTGATATTCCCGGAGAGAATACTCCCGAGAATGTTCAGGTCATTATCGATGAGACAAACAGACTTACATCCCTTGTCAACGATGTTCTCGATATATCAAAGATAGAATCAGGAAATGAGAAATTTGAGCCGGCACCCTTCAATCTGACCAAGAGTGTGGAGAGTATGCTCCAACGCTTCTCTAAGCTTTGCGAAAGAGAGGGGTATAATATAGAATTTTTCTGCGAGAAGGATGTTTGGGTCAATGCCGATGAATTGAGAATAGGTCAGGCAGTATATAATCTTGTCAGCAATGCCGTGACTCATACAGGTGCCGATAAGAAGGTCGTTGTCAGACAGATCACCGATAACGGAAAGGTAAGGATCGAGGTCGAGGACTTCGGAGAGGGTATCGAGCCCTCAAGGCTTTGTGATATTTGGGAAAGATACTATAAGGTCGACCGTGTTCATAAGCGCGCAGAGATGGGCAGTGGACTGGGACTCTCTATAGTTCGCAAGATCATGGAGCGAAGCGGCGGAGGTTGCGGTGTTTCCAGTGCTCTCGGTGAAGGAAGCCTATTTTTTATAGAGCTTCCGGAATATCAGTTCAACAGGGAGAATTCGAATGAGTAAAGAGTTTATTTGCGAAAATTATAAAGGCGTGGTATATTTCCGTTCCGAGGGAATCACCACGCCCCACGGCTTTTCTACAAGACTTGGCGGTGTATCGAGTCAGCCGCATCTTGCTGAGATGAATTTAGGCAAAAACTTAGGGGACGATCCCGATGCCGTTGAAGAAAATTACCGCAGAATGGGAGAGGCTGTAGGCTTTGACCATAAAACAGTAGTCTTTACCAATCAGATCCATTCAAATATTGTGAAAAGAGTTGGTGTAGCGGATATAGCAAAGACCTATGACTGCGACGGCTTTGTCACAAATGAAAGAAATGTCACCCTTGCAGTACGTACCGCCGACTGTGTACCGATTCTTATGTATGACGAAAGGGGAATAATCGGTGCCGTTCATGCAGGCTGGAGAGGTACTGCGAACCGTATACAGTGTAATGCGGTAAATGAGATGGTGTCTCTCGGAGCTTCCCCCGAAAGTATAAAGGTTGCCATAGGTGCCTGCATTCATAAATGCTGCTATGAGGTGGGAGAGGATTTCTGCATTTCTCTTACAGAAATTTTGGGTAAGGAGATAACCCAAAGACATATCGAGACAAGGCAGGGAAGGGTATACTGCGATCTTGTGTCCTTGAATAAGGAGCTGCTTATCTCCTGCGGTATCGATGCCGATAATATTACTGTATCCGATGACTGTACCTGCTGCAGAAGCGAGTTGTATTTTTCCCACCGTGCAACAAAGGGAAAAAGAGGGGTCATGTCTGCATTTATTTCGCTTTAATTCATGAAATATACACATTGATATATTATAATATAAGGTACGAATTTTATTTTGACATTTTATAAATAAAGAAAGGAACAGATCCCTTTTTCGGGTTTGTGAAGCACAGATGATTAAGGTCGAAAATCTGGTTAAAAAATACGGAAACAACTACGCCGTCAAGGATATTTCCTTCACCGTAGGGGACAGGGAGATAGTAGGCTTCCTCGGTCCCAACGGAGCGGGTAAATCCACTACCATGAACATACTTACCGGATATCTCTCCTCCACCGACGGTTACGTGGAGATAGACGGACACGATATTCTTGAGGATTCGGATGCGGCTAAGCGCTCTGTTGGATATCTTCCCGAGATACCCCCTCTTTACATGGATATGACAGTTAAGGAATACCTCAATTTTGTATATGATCTCAAGAGATGCAAGCTCAATCGGGAAAAGCATATTATGGAGATAATCAACGTGGTTAAAATAGAGGACGTTTATAACCGTCTTATCAGTAATCTCTCACGCGGTTACCGTCAGCGTGTTGGTATTGCTCAGGCTCTCGTTGGCAATCCAAAGGTCATTATCCTGGACGAGCCTACCATAGGTCTCGATCCCAAGCAGATAGTAGAGGTACGTAACCTTATCCGTACCCTCGGACGGGACCATTCTGTTATTCTCAGTACACATATCCTCTCCGAGGTTCAAGCAGTATGTGACCGTCTCGTTATTATCAATAAGGGTAAGATAGTTGCAGACAAGCCTACCGATGAGATTACAGCATCCTTTACGGGAAGCAGTCGTCTTGAGGCGAAGATCTGCGGAAACTCTAAAGAGATACTCTCTGCTATCAGAGGAATGCAGGGTGTGGCAAAGGCAGAGGCTCTTGCAGGTCACGAGATTGACTCAACTACCTTCATTATCGAGAGTTCTCCCGGTGTTGATATCAGAAAACCCCTGTTTGCTATGCTGGCAAGCAGAAACTGGCCTCTTATCGGACTTACCTCTCTCGGCATGAATCTCGAGGACGTATTTATTTCGCTTACCAACGATCCCACTAAGTCTCCGACAAAGGCTATTTCAAGAAAGTAAGGAGGTTATTGTAATGAGTGCTATTTATAAAAGAGAGATGCGTGCTTATTTTACCACGGGTCTCGGCTACGTTTTCTTCGCCGTTTTCCTTGCGATAACAGGCTTTGCATTTTCGATGTTTACTCTGCAGTATGCAGCAGGCGGTCAGAATATAGATCTTTCGATGTATTTTCTTATCGTGACCTTTGCATTGGTAGTTCTCCTTCCTCTGCTTACCATGAAGTCCTTTGCTGAAGAGAAGAAATCAAAGACGGAGCAGCTTCTTCTTACCTCACCTGTTTCCCTTATCGGTATGGTGGCGGCTAAGTTCTTTGCGGCATTTACCGTTTTTGCAGGCGCCCTTGCGGTAAGCAGTCTTTATTTCGTTGTTATCGGTATCTACGGTGAGCCCAACTTCGGAAGCATATTCAGTAATCTTTTAGGTATGCTTCTCATCGGTGCTGCTTTTATCGCTGTAGGAATATTCCTTTCCGCTCTTACCGAGAATCAGCTCGTAGCTGCCGTTTCCACCATCGCGGTGCTTATACTTATGATGGCGGTAAGTATGCTTAATTCCTTTATCGATTCAGAGGTCATTCGTTCGGTGCTTAGCTGGATTTCCGTATATTCCAGATTTACCGGCTTTACTTACGGACTCTTTGATTTCTCCGCACTTTTGTATTACGCATCCCTCTGCTTCGCCTTCCTCTTTCTCACGGTTCGTGTGTATGAGAAGCGCAGATGGTCTTAAGAAAGGAGCTTTAAGATGAAAAAACCGGTTAATAAAAAGCTTAAATACGGCTCCTTTGCAGTGGCCTTTACCCTTGTAGTGTTGGCACTTATCATCGTAGTTAATGCGATATTCACAGCTCTTGCCAAGCATAATTCCCTATATGCGGATATGACCGCAGAGCAGGTATATACAATATCCGACGAGGCTGACGTGATCTTCAAGCAGATCGGCAAGCAGCTTAAGGAGGATAAAAAATCCCTTGAAATAATATTTTTCGTTGCTAAGGATAAGCTTCGCGGCAATGAGCAGACCAATATGGTCTATGAGTATGCAAAGAAGCTTGACGAGCGTTACAGCTTCGTATCCATAGATTTTATCGATCCTATCGAGAATCCTACCGAGCTTCGCGACAGACTTCCCGACGTCAAGAAGGTGCTTCAGACAGATATCGCCATCTCCAACGGTAAGGAATTCAGAAAGCTTGCTCTTGAAAAGTTCTTCGTTAAGGATACACAGAGCGATAATTATTTCGCATTTGATGCAGAATATAAGTTCTCCACCACCTTCCTTCAGCTTGCTTACGAAAAGAAGCTTGCCTGCTTTACCACAGGTCACGAGGAGGATACCGCTTCTGCTAATATGAAGCAGCTTTTTGAGGATGCATCCTTTGACGTGGTCGATATCGATCTTACCAAGGAGGATATTCCCGAGGAGGCAAAGGTTATTATTATCAATAACCCCAAGAGAGATTTTGCAAAAGAGGATCCCGGCAAGAAAACTGCTGATGAGATCGGTAAGATAGAAACTTTCCTTACCTCCGGCAAGGCACAGGGTAACCTTATGGTATTCTGCTCTGCCGAGAATGTTGATAAGATTAAGAATCTTAATGAGCTTTTAGGCAACTGGGGCATCAGATTTACCTCCGATTATGTTGAGGATACTACCAATACCATTTCATACGACTATAAATCGGTTATAGCCAAGTATTCCGAGGAGGGTCAGGGCGGAAGTCTTGTAAAGAAGCTCCGTGAAGCAGAGAATCCTCCCAAGACCATCGTTGATGATCCTACGGCTATCGAGATCTTGTGGAAGACGGGTGTTGACGGAGAGAACAGCGTTTCAAACGTTCTCACCACCTACGATACTGCAGTAGCAAGATCCGCTAAGGATAACAGCATCAAGCGTTCGGGAGAGGAGATAAGCCTTATGACACTCTCCATGAGCGACGTTCAGGACAGCGAGGGTACTCACTATTACAATTATGTTCTTGCTGCAGGTACCTCCAGCTTTGTCGATTCCGAATATATAAACAGTAACGCTTATGCCAATGCAGATGTTATCTTTGAGACCATGCGTGCATTCGGTGTAGAGTCTGTTCCGATAGACCTTAATTTCAAGGTCTTTGACAGCCGTAAGCTTGAGAACCTTACCTATGGTCAGGCAAATACCTGGACGGTAATATTCACAGCAGGTATCCCTGTACTCTTCTTAGGCACAGGACTTATTATAAGGATGCGCAGAAAGCATTTATAATAAGTGAAACGGAGTGATTTAATATGTTAAAAAAACAGAAAAAGCTTATTATAATTTCTCTTATAATAATTGCAGCACTTGCCGCAGTATACTTTATTGTTATCTCTCCGATAATCAATAAGAGACCCGAGTATAATTTCGAGCCTACGGTGGGCAACGAGGTTTATTCTGATTCGAGAGGAATTATGTTCGGAGTCAAGAAGGATAAAAAGGGAAACGTCAAGTGGCTCCTTTACGATAAGACCAAGAATAAGCTCAGCGATAAGGAATATGAATTTCCCGACGGGGACGTTTCCTTTACCCAGCTTCTCTATCCCTCAATGGAAAAGGAGGATATAGCTGAGATTTCGGTTCATAACGACGAGTCCGATTTCGGTTTCTTCAGCGATAAGGACGGCAACTTTTTCCTGACCGACTACGTGGGAACTGTATACGATGCCGATGCCTTTTCCTACCTTGTGGTTTCAAGCAGATATCCTACGGTATATCAGCGTATGACTACCGACCTATCGAACCTTAAGCAGTATGGTCTTGACAAGGAGAGCGATCCCGCATGGTATGAGATCACCTCCAAGGACGGCAGAAGCTATAAGGTGTATATCGGAGATCTTGCGCCTACCGAGAACAGATATTACGTTATGGTAGAGGGACAGGAGGCCATATATCTTTCGGGTACTGACATTGATTATATGCTCAGAAGCAAGGAGGCTTATGTTAAGCCCTATATTGCTTATCCGGTAGACAGTAACGAGTATTATATGACCGAGCGATTTACCCTTAAGAAGAGGGTGGATGATGAGACAGTCATCGACGTACGCTGGCTTGAGGACGAAGAGCGACAGGAGCTTGGCATAGAAAACTATTACACCTTCGAGTATCCCAAGGGATATTCGGTAAACTCCACTAACTACGATACGGTTCTCCAGACCTTCGTGGAATTTCTCGGTACAGAGACAGTAGCTTTTTGTAACGTAAACGAGGCTATGCCCGAGGAAAAGCTTATCGAATACGGTGTGGATGTTGATTCATATGAATACGAGCTCTATTATAAGTATAAAGGTATTGAAAACTATATTTATATAGGTGAGGTATTAAAGGATACCGAGACTGTTATCGATGAAAAGACCGGTGAGGAGACAGAGGTTGAAACAGGACTTGAATTCCGCTACGTATATTCACCCGGATTTTCACTTATAGCAAAGGTAAGTACAGATACTCTTAAATTCCTTAACTGGGATAAGATAGATTATATCGATCCCGCTCTTCTCTCACACCTGAATATAGATAACTGTAAATCTATTGCGATAAGCGGTGAGGGTGTAGATGAGTTCTATACCTTGAAGGGTGAGAGCACCGATATGACTGTTGATGTCAAGAGCACCGATACTACCATCAAAGCGACCGAGACAGAGAATTTCAGACGTCTCTACTCCAAGCTTCTCTATCTCTCCTTAAAGGATTACAGCCAAAACCGAGAGACCGATGATCTGATGATGTCGCTTACCGTAACAACACGAAAGAATGTTGTCACGGAATATAAATTCTATAAGACCTCCGCTACCCATTGCTTCTTCACCATTAACGGTGAGGGAGAGTTCTATGTGCTCAAGAGACATGTAGCAAAGATATTGGAGGACGTAGTTACCCTTGCAGAGGGTGGAGATATTACAGATGACCTTGATTAAACGAATTGCTTTATGCTTGCTTGTATTTGCGCTTCTGCTTCCTCTTTACGGCTGTTCCGAGGTCGGAGGCGGAAGCAATAACACAAGTAAGGTGCTTAGCTGTGACGGCGGTAAGAAGGTAACCTATGATGAATACCGCTATTACTATATGAATTACAGACAGAGCCGTCCCGATGCCGATGAAAAGCTGCTTTATTCTCTTGTATTGGCTGATCTTGCCCGCGACAGAGCGATAACAGCTCTGGCAAAGGAATATGATGTTAAGCTTGATAAAGAGGAAAAGAAGGCTCTTGACGATTATATTCAGAGCGTCATCGACGAGCAGGGCGGTGAAGAGAAATATCAAAAATATCTTTCCGAGGATTATCTGACGGGAGATCTTTTCAGGCATATCTATTCACAGAAGCTCCTTGAGCAGAAGCTTCGCGAATATATGTCGGGTGAGATTAACGGTATCATCGATTCGGATGATAAGACCTTCGAGGCTGACCTTAATAAAAACTTTATGGCGGCAAAGCAGGTACTTATCTGCAATGACGAGGGTGATAACGTAAAGGATAACAAGGCATTGGCTGATGAAATCTATGACAGATATCTTGCAGGCGAGGATTTTGATGACCTTGTAAGTGAGTACAGCGAGGAGGATATCGTCTATCAGTCCGAAGGCAGGTATTTTACCGTTGATATGATGCTTCCCGAGTATGAGGAGGCCGTGCTTTCACTTAAAGAGGGTGAGGTTTACGACGGGGTATTGGAGACCGATATTGGCTTCCATATAATCAAACGTTTACCTCTTGACGAAGAATACGTGGACTCGCATTACGGTGAGCTTCGTGATCTATATAAGACAAGATGCTGTAATGAGATCATTGACGAGTGGGCGAAGAAGATCACCTTTGATAAGGTAAAGAGTTTTTCTGAGCTTGATTTTGAATAATGAAAAGCGAGTAATTTCCTATATAATGAATAAAAGATTATTTATAACAGACCTTGACGGTACCCTGCTTAACAGCAACTGTGAGGTCTCGGAAAATACCAAAAAAATAATAAACTCCCTTACACAAAAGGGAGTTTGTTTTAGTGTAGCAACTGCGAGGACTATTATGTCTGTAAGGCATATTCTCGACGGACTCGATATATCCGTTCCTGCAGTGCTTATGACAGGTGTATGTCTCTATGATATGAAAAAGGAGGAATATATTCATTGTCATTATATTAATGAGGATTCTGTGCGCCGTTTCTGCGATATAGTGGGAGGAGCAAAGGATATTTCTCCTTATATATATACGATACGCGATAACGAGCTCACCGTTTACTGTGAGCAGATGGATACTCCCGAAGCAAGGGCTTTTGCGGAGGAGAGAAGGCAGAAATACGGCAAGCGTTTTGTTATGCTCAAAAGCTTTGGCGATCTTGATCCGTCAAACACGCTCTATTTCGTCATAATGGCAAAAAAGGAGCTTGTGGATCCCTATTATCAAAGATTAAAAGGAGATCCGGAGCTTTATTATTCATATTACAGAGATATATATGATAAGTCGATATACTACCTTGAGATTTGCAGTAAGGATGCATCCAAGGCGGGCGGAATAAGATATCTGCGTGAGAATTACGGCTTTACGCAGATCCATTGCTTCGGAGATAATAATAACGATATTCCCATGTTTCGTGAAAGTGATTATTCATATGCAGTAGCTAACGCTCTTCCCGAAGTAAGGGAGATGGCTTCGGAGGTCATAGCCTCGAACGATGAGGATGGAGTTGCTCTTAAGATAAAGGAGCTGTGTCAATGAAATATACGCATATATTATGGGATTTTAACGGAACGATCATCGATGACGTGGCAACGGGTATGAGGAGTGTTAATACCCTTCTTGAAAGAAGGGGACTGCCCACCGTTGATACTATAGAGCATTATCACAGTGTTTTCACCTTTCCCATAACAGAATATTACATAAATTTAGGCTTCGATTTTGACAAGGAGCCCTTCTCCGAGATTGCCATAGAATGGACCGAGCAGAATGAAGAGAATATAAAAAAAGCACCGTTGCATAAGGGTGTTACCGAGGCACTTGAGTTTTTTAAGGGGAAGGGAATACCGCAGATAATTCTCTCTGCTACCAAGAGAGACATGCTTATCAATCATATACACGGTCTCGGTATATACGACTATTTCGATGAGTTTTTAGGTCTTGATAACATCCATGCAGAGAGCAAGGTAGCAATCGGGATCGAGTGGATGAACGCCAATCCCGAAGCGCTTCCTCTTATGATAGGTGATACCACCCATGATTCTGAGGTTGCAGAAAAAATAGGATGTGATTGTGTTCTTGTAGCAAGGGGACACCAGAGCAGGGAAACTCTTCTTGCTACGGGCAGAAGGGTATATGACACCCTTGAGAAAATAATAAAGGAATTGCAGTAATCTGCAATTCCTTTGATCTGCATTTTGCGCGTTCATTTATGGAATAACTTCTTTGTAGTATATGTCGGCTCACAGGTGAGGTTGATGCCTAACTTTCGGTAGATATCATCGTCAACCTGAGCTAACATTACGGTGGAATGAGCCTCACATCCCTTTAAGCATTCGAGATTGTCGTATGCAAGCTTTGCTTCCTCATTCATTGTTGCCGAGATTGCAAGAGCGATAAGGGTCTCATCCGAATGGAGTCGTGGATTGTGATTTCCGAGAGTCTTTATTTTAAGAGCCTGAACGGGCTCAATTATGGCGGGATCGATGAGCTTGACGGGCTTGTCGAGATTCGAATAGGTCTTGACCGCATTGAGAAGTGCCGCTGATGCTGCACCAAGAAGTGCGGAGGTCTTACCTGTAACGATTCTGCCGTCGGGAAGCTCTATTGCAACTGCAGGCTGATTGTCGGTTGCCTCGCTTCTTTCAATTGCAGCGCGGACCACGGGACGGTCCTCCTCTGTTATTTGTGCCTGACGCATAAGGGTCTCCACCTTCTGAACTGCGGTCTCGTTGCACATCCCTTTCTTTTTCTGGCAGAGGGTCTTAAAATATCTTCTGATTATTTCATTGTGGGAGGCACTTCTTACCGCTTCATCGTCAACGATGCAGAAGCCTGCCATATTAACACCCATATCTGTTGGTGACTTGTAGGGACTCTCTCCTGAGATCTGCTCGAAAATAGCATTGAGAACGGGGAATACCTCAACGTCGCGGTTGTAGTTTACGGTAGTAACACCGTATGCCTCGAGATGATAGGGGTCGATCATATTAATATCGTCAAGGTCGGCTGTAGCCGCCTCATAGGCAAGGTTAACGGGATGCTTTAAGGGGAGATTCCAAACGGGGAAGGTTTCAAACTTAGCATAGCCTGCCTTTATACCTCTCTTGTGCTCATGATAGAGCTGAGAAAGACAGGTAGCCATCTTTCCGCTTCCGGGACCCGGTGCGGTGAGGATCACAAGGGGACGCTCGGTTTCGATATATTCATTTTTGCCAAAGCCCTCGTCGCTCACGATATGTTTAACGTCGTATGGATAGCCCTCTATGGGATAGTGGAGATATACCTTTAAACCGAATCCCTCGAGCTTATCCTTGAAGCTCTTGACTCCTGCCTGACCTCTGTACTGAGCGATGCACACGCTTCCTACATAGAGTCCGCAGGCGCGGAAGGCATCTATGAGACGGAGCACATCAACGTCATAGGTGATACCTATATCGCCTCTGACCTTGTTGTTTTCGATATGCTCGGAATTGATGACTATAACGATCTCCGCATCATTTTTCATTTTGAGAAGCATCTGGAGCTTGCTATCGGGACGAAAGCCCGGTAATACACGGGAAGCGTGAAAATCGTCAAAGAGCTTACCTCCGAATTCAAGGTACAGCTTACCTCCGAATTTGCTTATACGCTTGCCGATCTCCTCGGATTGGCGTTTTATATAAGCATCATTATCAAAGCCTTTTTTGAACATTTTCGTTCCCCCCCAATTTGGTTTAAATATAATAAACACAAATATTATTTTATCACATAAAAATCTAAAAGTCAAGTTATGAAAGGTCAATTATGAAAACTTACAAATTTGTTGCAACCTGTCTTTTCGGTCTGGAGAAGCTTTTAGGAGAGGAGATAGATGCTCTTGGATATAAGAGACTTGAAACTATCGACGGAAGAGTTAGCTTTGAGGGTACAATCGACGCTATTGCACGCTGTAATATCAATTTAAGAGTAGCAGAGAGGGTATATATTCTTGTAGGCAGCTTTCCCGCACCTACATTTGATGCGCTCTTTGAGGGAACAAAGGCTCTTATGTGGGATGAGTGGATCCTTGAGGATGATGAATTTCCCGTAACAGGTCATAGCGTTAAGAGCAAGCTTACTTCCATACCTGACTGTCAGAAGATAGTAAAGAAGGCAGTAGTCGACAGCCTTGGAGCGGTCTACGGAATCGAGCGTTTCTCCGAGGAAGGTTCAAGAGTAAGAGTCGAGTTTTTCATACTTAACGATATAGCACATCTTATGATAGATACAAGCGGTGTACCTCTTTTCAAGAGAGGATACCGTACAGAATCAAACGCAGCGCCCCTTCGTGAGACCTTGGCGGCAGCTTTGGTAAAGCTCTCCCGTCCCCGTGAAAATGTACTGACATGGGACCCCTTCTGCGGTTCGGGAACTATTCCGATAGAGGCGGCTATGCAGATGACCAATACCGCACCGGGTCTTAACAGAGAATTTGCCGCAGAGGATTTTTACACTCTTCCGATGGATATCTGGACAAGAGCAAGGGAGGAGGCAAGGGATAATATCGTTAAAAGTGATTTTATCGCTTATGCAAGTGATATCGATCCCAAGTGTATAGAGATAACCGAGGCTAACATAAGGCGTGCAGGCATGGAGAGGAATGTTAAATTCTTTGTCCGCGATGCATTAGAGATAGAGAAGGGTGATATGCGAGGAACTATAGTTTGCAATCCTCCTTATGG